>OMQX01000050.1 GCA_900313335.1 uncultured Prevotellaceae bacterium | reverse complement strand
TACTGCGGAACAGGCGGAGGAGGTTATTCTATTGTATACAAGAATATACCTGTAGAAATAATGACAAACGATGCCTACGAATACCGCACTCCTACCAATGAAGATTTGGTCGCATATCTTCAGGCTGGATTCACACCTTACTACAATACGATTGCAATAACCGGAGTTGGTGACTACGTTGGTCAGATAACAACTGCAGGAAAAGACGTATTGGACAATGCAAAAGATGCGTATATACAGAATCCGACACATACAAATTATAACGTATATAATGCAACCTACATAACTACTGACCGTGTCGCTCTTAAGACAAATCAGCATTATCGTATCATGAACAGAAGCCGTGGTGGCATTCGTGCAAATTCAATATCCCTGGGCCAAGGAAAGATGGTTGGTGCTGCAACTGACGAAAACTCTTTGGAACAGCACTTCCGTGTAGTACCTGTTCAAGGGACATCTGATCAATGGTATCTTCAGAATGCAACTAACGGTGAATACTTTGGCAAACTTGGCGCAAACGAAACAGAGAGCACCAA
The DNA here is from genome assembly GCA_900313335.1 of uncultured Prevotellaceae bacterium. Classification (GTDB taxonomy): domain Bacteria; phylum Bacteroidota; class Bacteroidia; order Bacteroidales; family Bacteroidaceae; genus Physcousia. Next base: position 9,326 of record OMQX01000050.1, on the reverse strand, counting down.
TGTTACGGAAACTGCAGATGCCGGTATATGGGTTATAAACAGTAACATAAACGGTATAAGTACATTCTACAACACAAACAAGACAGGCAGTAACAGCTACATACATCTTGCAAATGGTAATGTACGTTTAGTGCCATGGACAGATTCAGAAGCAAGCCAGTGGTATATATTACCAATCGATTATGCTGCAGAACGGTCCGACGAATCAACAGATATTGATATAGTAATTACCGGAACTGTATCATCTGCAGCAGAAGTTGCTGCATTGGTCGAGGAAGTCAGCGCTACTGTCGACATGACCAATGCAAAAATCAACGTTACTGTCGATGATGATTTTGTCGAGGTAATCAAGGATAAGACCAAGAATCCAAATACTATCCTCTACGTTACAACTGATGCAACAGTGACATCTGGTACATCAAATGTTGTGGTTGATGGTGTTTGTGATAAACTTGTCCTGTCGGATTCTGAGGACAAGACTGTATCTATCCCGAACTCCTTCTCCGCAACATCAGCACAGTACACTCGTGGCGGAGAGGTAAATCCAACCATGATAACAAAGGCCAGGTATGCAACCATATATATGCCTTACGCTTTCTCGACCGAGGGACTTAAGGTTATGCAGTTCAAAGGATATGCAGACGGTGTGTTGACATTCGAGGAAGTTGAGAATCCAGAACCTAATGTACCTTATCTGATTCGCCAGGCAGACGATTCGGACGAGGAAAGTGTAAAGATTGCCGCAACAGGCACAAATACCAATGTATCAACTACATCCACCACAGCGGGTACGGAAGCTGAGTTTCTGGGCACATACACACCATTGACACTATATGCTACAGCTGACGGCTATGACTACTATGGCTACTCCAGCATCAACGGAGATTTCCGTCGAGTTAGCGCAACAGGAAATCCATGCTATCCTTTCCGTGCATATTTCCGCATGCCACATACTGATGAAGCCAGAACGAACCTGTCTGTGATATATGACGAATCAGGCGAGGTTACAGGTATAGACAATATCGTAGAGACAGGTGCAAACGCACAGCCAATCTACAACTTGAACGGAACACGTGTCAACAAAGTGGAAAAGGGAAGCATATACATCCAGGGAGGTCGTAAGATTGTAACAAAATAAAAATAGATATAACAATGAAAAAGGTATTTAAGGAACCCAGATTCCAATTAGTTCAAATGGAACTTCAGGAAGGAATCCTGCAGAGTCAAAGCCTTCAGACATTACCTGACACAGAGCTTGACGGTGGAGAACCGCTGGGATCACGCCAGGGAAACAATGCAATATGGGAACAACATCTATAATCCAATAGGAAATTATCAAAATCCCCACTGTGACAAAACACAGTGGGGATTTTTAATATAATTCGACAAACCTTAAAGCAAAACAAACAGCAAGACTACATTCTATCCAAGGACCTTTTCAGATACTCCCTAATGTATTGCTGTAATTCAGGCGTCTGTATCTGGATATGATCCATCAGGCCGGCAACAAAACGTCCAATGCCTACATAGTTACTGACGGGAATATCTGCCTGCCATATATCTGTGTCTGTTTGACTGATATATTGCTCACTCAACGGATACTCCTCACGAAGCAGTTCCATGGCACGTCGATTCAAGAGAAGACGGCACTGAAACATACGTCCGTCATTACTTATCATGCGAAACGGATCGGTATATCCTCCTACATGCATATGCTTGAAATGCCAGGACCTGTCTGTAACCTCGACATTCTGAATACGGCTGACCTTGAAGGTCTTGCATTTCCCGCTGTCAACATCATAACACCATACCTGCTCATTATCAAGGCCCATTCGGAACGGCTCTACAAGACGATCACGCTTGGTCGCAGAATTTGGACTTGAATATCCATGCAGGACTACCTGCTGTTCATTCGCTATTGCAAGCATCAGGTCCTGTACACTATGCAGCGATTCCTTGCGGATTAATTTCTCCTGTACGACATGGGCACCATACAATGCCATAAGCCTATCCTTTAGTTTTTGGCGTATAACCGTATTAGTTTCGATAACATCAATGGCATTATACAGTGTTACCGCCTCATCAGGACTGAACAGGAATAATTTACTCAGGTCACCCTCTATACTGTCGTCCCTGCTCAGAGAAAATATATGATTGCTATAGTTAATACCTATTCCTGCAGCACGGAACGAATCCAGATACCGGTATACCGTCTTACGGGATATACCCTGAGTTTCCATAATGTCGCTGACACTGTATTTTCCGCTCTGAATCATCATCAGAATCCTGAGCGCCTGTGACAGCACCCTGCTTCGTGTCCAGGAATCTCCATATTTCATACCTACGTATTATGCAAAACTATTATGCAACAAAACGGTTCAGAAGATCAATAACACGATCGACATCTTCATTGGACATAACCGGAGATATTGGCAACGAGAGTTCCTCTCTCGCCTCTCTTTCAGCAACTGGCAGCGATTCGCAAAGTACCAGTTTACCTTCATCTTTAAGAGCATTCTGTTTGTGTGGAGGTATTGGATAATGAATCAGCGTCTCTACCCCATTGTCCATTAGATATAACTGAAGCTTATCACGCTCGGTACAATAAACAGGGAAAACATGCCAGACATTTTCTTCAGGATTGCACGGACGATTTGGAAGTTTTATCAATGGATTGTCAATTTCCGACAAATATCGGTTGGCTATTTCACGCCTGCGCTTATTCTCTATGTTCAAATAAGAAAACTTGACATTTAGGACTGCAGCCTGAATCTCGTCAACCCTGCTGTTCATACCCTCAACCTCATTGACATATTTCCTGCGGCTACCATAGTTAGCCATTGTACGAATCATATCCGCCAATTTGTCATCATTGGTTGTAACACAACCGGCATCACCCAGTGCACCGAGATTCTTACCCGGATAGAAACTCCATCCGGCAGCATCACCCAAAGCACCTGCACGTTTTCCGTTCACCTCTGCACCATGTGCCTGTGCTGCATCCTCGATAACCTTCAGGTTATGCTTGGAAGCAAACCTATATATACTATCCATATCCCACACCCTTCCGTATAGATGAACCGGCATAATTGCACGCAAGGTATGCGAAGAGTCCAACTTGTCAAGGATACGTTCTATACGGTCATTATCCAATAAGGGCATTCCGTGTACAGGATGGTAAACAGGATCAAAGAGGACAGGTGTCAGCCCCGCTTCACGAATTGCCATAATGGTAGCTATATACGTGTTGCCCTGAACAAGAACATAGTCACCGGCTTTCCAGTCATCAAGCTTGCAATAGGCCCTGAGTATCAGGACAAGAGCCTCCAATCCATTACCTACAAGGACACAGTTACGGGTACGTATATAATTCTTCCACGTTTGCTCAAAGCGTTGGTTTTCCTGACCAAGAAGATACTGTCCACTCTGCGCAACGCGATTGATTTCGTATGAAAGATGCGGCTCGTATGTATGATTTAACTTTTTCAGGTCCAAATACTTAATCCGTCTCTTCTTATCCTTTGGTTTATGTAATTCACACATAGTGCCAATGCCGGGTTCATCCAACATTACACGATATGAATCGTAACAAACAGCACGTCCGCCAAAACTTTCCTTCTTTGCAATGAGGCCTTCATTCAGAATATGTCCATGTGCCTCGTTACTGGTTCCAAGGTCAAGATAGTCCATATTCTTGTAACGCTCGGTTATCAGATGACGGAACAGAAGGTCAAGAGCCCCGTTTTCATTTCCTTCGGAATTACTGGCAATATACTGAACATGAGCAACACGTCCTGTTTCAAAGACAATTACACCGGCAACAATACGAAGACTGGAATTTCTTACAATGTACACCTTTATCTCACGCGGGAATCGTGACATAAGGAGGGATATTTCATCAACAGTATGTACAGGACTGGCTTTATGCTGTCGTATCAGCATGTCCTCCAGAAGAACCCAGAACTCATTCAGTGTATCAAGGTCTCCGTCCTGCATACGATCAATATAAAAGCCTTTTGCAAGCGCCTTCTTTACACCATTGGTGCGTAATGTGCGCATTCTCAGCACATGGCGCATGTCAACAACCGAACTTACCAAGCGGCGGGAAAGCTGGGCATTGGCACGGAACAGGGCGTACAGATCCTCTCCGCTTGGAAGAGAACTATATATATATGGAATAGGCTTGTACAGCAGGACACGCGCCCCCATCATTTCCCTATAGTATGTGAAGGCCGCCTGCATTATTTGCAATACCTCTATTTCGGTTATATCCTCCTTGGTCAGCAATCCTCCGTATGTCAACCCGCCATGTGTTTCAACGGTCTTGGTCTCTTCAATCCAGTTAGCAGGCATTACAGCAATAATATCACCGAAATTCTGCTCAGTTGAAGTATATGCACCCTTGTCATCATCAGACTGACAGATCATAATCGAACAATCAAAAAACCTGTCGGCATGATAGTCCATGAAATTACGATTCAGCAGAAATGTACCCTGCTTACTGCGCGACACGAAATCATTCCACTCATCACGGTGAGTTATACTATATGGAATTATTATCATAGATAATACCTTTTAGGTATATAGTTTTGAATACAAAGGTATAAAAAAGAAATTATTTCCATATCTTTGCAGCGAAAATAAATAGACAGATGGGAAGAAACAAATTTTCTAAATCCGAGATAAAGGCTATCGCCAAACTGCTGAGACGTAAAAACTCAGGTACACGTTTCCAGCAGAAAATGATAAGGCATAACCTGCGCGTGAACTACGAATTCAACATCAGTGACTTCAACATCCAAGGAAAAGCCTTTGGAGAAGAAGACCTATACGCAGCCATTGAACGCGGAGCAATAGTAATTCTTGACGAAGCCACTATTGCAAATATGAAAGAAAAACGTGCTAAGCTACTTTCCCAGGACAGTCATCTCTAACTGGATAATACCCGCGCTCAGAAATCCAAGTTCACGCGCCGCACCATAGCTGAGGTCAAATTTATATTTCGTGCTGTGAGGGCCACGATCATTGACCTTTACTATTATTTCCTTACCATTTTTAGGATTGCGTAACCTAACCCTGGTACCAAAAGGAAGAGTAAGATGCGCACAGACATAAGCATTCTTGTCGTGTATTTCTCCGCTGGCAGTACGCCTCCCGTGTGTTGATTTGCCGTAATAGGTACACCACACAAGATGCGGCTGACCCGTATGTAATGCATCCAGATATGTCGAGTCTGCCGCAGTAGTATATCTTGCAGCATACGAATTTACATGCCGATGTGATTTTTTGCTCCGATGCTTAGACTGTGCACTGGCTTCATTTCCATATATAAATATAAACAAAGCCGCAAAAAAATATGTCAGATATCTTTTCATCACTTATACAAAAAAAATACAAGGAACCACTCCAATCAGGAGTTAGTCCCTTGTATAAATATTAATATCACTTCTTGGCAGAAGCCTTCTTCACTGCCTGAGCCTTCTTAGCTGGAGCCTTCTTAGCTGGAGCTTTCTTCTCTGCAGGTGCCTTCTTAGCATGGGCTTTCTTCTCTGCAGGAGCCTTGGCAGGGGCCTTCTTCACTTCAGGAGCCTTCTTCTCAGACTTTTGGGCCTGTTCTGAACCTTCATACTTTTCAAGACGTGCCCGCAACGTGCTGATTTCATTATCCTTCACATTCAACTCATCACCAAGATTGGCTATCTGCGTGTATAAGGCATTCAGTTCGTCATTCTCAACCTGCTCCGAGAACATGTCCTTGACGCGCTTCAGGAAATCACCAATAATATTCATATAATTTGTGAATGCATCAAAAGCACTGTCGTAATTAGCACGCAACATAGGAACAGCCTGTGCCTTGGTTGTCATATACTGGAAATTGTTGGTTGCCTGCAGACGATCCCAGTCCTGCTTGATACGGCGATCCTTGCATGCCAAAATACGACCGACCAGTTTCTCGTCATATAGCTTGGCAAAAGCCTCACGCTGCATGGTGTTGCCAAGCCAACCGCTGGTATCACGCTCCTCGTCATTCCATGACATTGCATAAGGAACCTCAATTGGACCAACAGCCTTGTTCTTTGCAATAATCTCGCTTGGAGTAGCGAAGCTTATGCCGCGTTCACGTGCACATACCGGCAGAGCCTTGATAAAGTCCAGGATATGGCTTGACAGAGGCTGGAACATACCGATGGAACACAACTCCATACCGATATTGATAACATTCTCACCTTCAGGAAGACCTGCTATCCAGCCAATGTACTTGTCAGCCATAAGCGGGAACTCACTCCAACTTGCATCACAGAAGCGCAGGCAGATATCATCACTGAGCTTATAGTCACGCATCAATACACTGATACGGTTGTCCGCAGCGCATGTATATACATAGTGAGGAGACTTCCAACCGAGGATATGCTTGGCACCCTCAACGAAAATTCCCTTGTAACCCATCTCTGCTGCAATCGAACCGATCTCGTCGTTATATATCAGGTTAGAGTTACGTATTACCTTTGGTGTCTGACCGAAAAGCTCCTTCATGCGCTTTGCCTGACGCTTAACCTCGTCCTTGAAACTTTCCTCATTGCCCAATGAACCCAAGCCGTGGCTATATGGCTCTGCCATAAACTCAGCCTGACCTGTCTTGGCTATCTCTGCCAGCAAATCAATCACTTCCGGAGCATACTGCTCAAGCATCTCGATTGCGACACCGGAGAGAGAAAATGTAGGGCGGAACGCTGTGTCTGCCTTACACATCTCCAGAATAGTGTTCAACGCAGGAACATAGCTACCTTCTGCAGTCTCGCGAATGGAACGCTCGTTCTCATAATCATCATAATAATAGTGATCCTTGCCGATATCAAAGAAACGATATCTCTTCAGATGCACTGGCTGATGTATCTCGAAATACAAACAAATCTGTTTCATTGTTTTATATGACTTTAATCTATTAGACTTAATTTGTTAATCACTTATTTTATACCCTTTACCGCATTGAGATAGTCATCGTTGTTGAAATAACCGCGGCTTGTGAGCTGATTGTAACATTCGCGAATGCGAAGTCCAACCTTCTCCCATGTAATGCGGTCAACCTCCTTGATACCTTCATCACGCAGATATTCGTACAATCCCTCATTTGTACATACGCTGTACATCGCATCAGCCATTGCATCGATATCCCAGTAGTCACACTTAATGACATTTTCCAGAATCTCGCCACATCCTGACTGTTTGGAAATGATAGACGGACATCCGCACTGCATAGCCTCAAGCGGAGCAATACCAAATGGCTCGGATACAGAAGGCATTACAAATACATCCGAGTTCTTGTAAGCCTCATATACCTGCTTACCCCTCTGGAAACCGGGGAAGTGGAAACGGTCAGCAATACCGCGCTCTGCAGCCAGTTGAATCATTGCATTCATCATATCACCCGAACCTGCCATACAGAAACGGATATTACGGGTACGCTGCAAAACCTTGGCTGCAGCCTCGACGAAATACTCCGGACCCTTCTGCATGGTTATACGTCCCAAGTATGTCACCACCTTTTCACCAGGAGTCTTGTTGGGAACGATATCCAGATACTCCTGACTCAGGGGATATACTGCATTGTGCATTGCAACACACTTGCGGGGATCCTGGTGATACTGGTTGATTACGGTCTGTCGTGTAAGCTCGGACACACACATGATACAGTCAGCATGATCCATTCCGTTCTTCTCTATGGAGTATACGGTTGGATTAACCTTACCACGGGAACGGTCAAAATCTGTTGCATGAACATGTATGCACAATGGCTTGCCACTGACCATCTTGGCATGTACACCTGCGGGGAACGTCAGCCAGTCATGAGCATGAATCAAGTCAAACTGCTCACTGCGTGCCAGTACACCGGCAATTATGCTGAAATTATTGATCTCGTCATGCAGGTTGCTGGGATATCCACCGGCAAAACCGATACAACCCATATCGTCCAATCCCTGCAGATAGTTGAAATCAGCATACAGATGATCACGGAAACGATAATAGTCCTCTGCCGTATGACCGACAAAACGATCCTTAATCCAGTCATAGTTGACATCACGCCATACAACCGGAACCTGACTCATATTGACGATCTTCAGGAACTTCTCTTCATCACCACACGGCTTGGGCATGCAGAATGTCGTTTCAACATCACCCTGCAGGCTCAATCCCTTCGTTATACCGTAAGATGCTACTGCGAGACCTCCATAAATCTTAGGAGGAAACTCCCAACCGAACATTAAAACTTTCATTGCTGTAGTCCTCCTTATTAATATTCATTATATTGATCAAGCAACTTCACAACACGCATAATCTCGGCAACATTCATTGCAAACGAGATAGCACCGCGTCCATGGAACGGCGGGTTACCGTCGAACAACTCGGGAATCGTACCAATGCAATGGTAGAAGAGTTCCTCTTCGTAACCTACCAGCAGACGGTCAACATAGCTTACGCGGCTGTATTTATGCACCTTTAGGGTAGCCTCCATATAGAAACCTGCCAGCCATGGCCAGGCAGTACCCTGGTGATATGCATAGTCGCGCTGTACCTGCGGACCGACATACATCGGGTTATAGCCACTGCTCTTTGGCGAGAGTGAACGCATACCCTTTGGAGTAATCAATTCCTTGGTACAATAATCCAAAACGCTCTTCTGCTGCTTCTTGTCCAGAGGACTATGATCGAATGCAACGGCAAATATCATATTAGGACGAACCAGATAATCACGGTATCCGTCAACACAATAGTCACACAGATAGCCATGCTCGTTCCAGAACATCGCATTGAAGCTGCGTCCGACCTTCTCTGCCAGTTCACTCAGCATCTTGACATTCTTGGCATCACCTACGTGAGTGCAAATATCAACGGCAAACTTCAGGGCATTATACCAAAGAGCATTGAACTCAACAATATAGCCGGTACGCGGAACAATAGGACGTCCGTTGGCCGTTGAGTTCATCCATGTAACAGCCTTGTCACGACCCTCGCTGTATACAAGTCCGTTCTCCATAACCTTCAGGTTAGGATGATTGTTGCCACGGAGCCACTCCATAATATCCTCGACCAGTCTGCCATACTTCTTGATACACTCATCCATAGAGACAAACTTGCCATATTGCTGGATACACCATACAGCCCAGAGAAGAACATCCGGCTGTTCGATTTCCTGGATGCTTACACCCAGTTCCTCGCCCTTCATAAACGAACGGATGGCCTTTTCCGAAGTCTCCATCACATCGTCATATTTCTTCAACTCATTGTTAGTAAGAGTCAGACCGGGAAGAGCTATGAACTGGTCGCGT
>OMQX01000048.1 GCA_900313335.1 uncultured Prevotellaceae bacterium | reverse complement strand
GTCCATTTCCAACTGCGTCTCACCGGGACCGCGCAGACCTACAGCACCGCCACGCTGGCGTTCCAAGTGTGTCCACAACCTCTGCAAGCGCGGCAGCATGTAACGGTACTGGGCCAGTTCGACCTGAGTCTTGGCATTTGCCGTCTGGGCACGCATTGCGAAGATGTCCAGAATCAGGCTGGTGCGATCCAGTATCTTGACCTTAAGCTCTGCCTCGATGTTGCGCAACTGCTTGGCCGACAGCTCGTCGTCGAAGATTACCATGGAAACTGTGCGCTCGGCATCCTCTTCCTGCTCAATCCACTGACGTATCTCCTGCAGCTTGCCAATTCCCAGATATGTGACACTGCTGGGACCGTTCAGCTTCTGAGTAAAACGCTTCACGGTACATGCTCCTGCCGTCTCGGCAAGAAACTCCAGCTCGTCCAGATACTCGGTGGTCTTTCGCTCGTTCTGCTGGGGAGTTACAATTCCCACAAGCACTGCTGTCTCTTCCTGTGCCCCGGTTACATCGGCAGAAACTACCTTGCCCATGCCATCCTCGAATGGCAGGCTGCTGCGCGATGCGTTGTAATATTTGCTTCTACTGGTCTTCAATTATCCTCCTTACTTAACCTGCATTACCAGATACCTTGATACACTCCAGAATTTCTGTGCGTTGGTAATCTGCAACTCGTACAAACCCTTTGCATCCTTCTCCAGTTTGTAACTGTCTGACGGATGGGTGGTAAGCAGCCTGACATTCTTGCTGTATGTCTTGACCAGCTTGGTCTGGCGGATATCTATCTTTGTAAAGTAGTCACGGTTGAAATCGCCCTGCTTCAGCACATCACCGCTTTTGAGTATACCCTGATCCTTGAGCTCAGTTTTAGTGCCATATACAAACCATGCAGTATTTATCTCCTTGTCCTGATCTGCCAACTGGCCTGCCTGCTTCTTGTTCTCTTCGGTCAGATTGCTTACATTCTCATTAAGATTACTTATTTCTGCACCCTGGGCTTCAATCTGCGCATCCTTCTCGGCAATCTGTGCCTGCAGCTCCTGTATCCTGGCATCCTGATCTGCTACCTGCTGGCGCAGGGATTCTATCATACGCTTCAACTGGGTTACGTTGAACTGGCTGGAATTTAATTTCTCCTTCAGATGGGCTATCATCTCGCGATTGGTATCCATGGCCTTCTGGATAAATTCCATGTTATCACGAATCACCTCACGGCTACTGGCACTCTCGCGGTTCCCGTCAGCCACGACAATACGGCCCTCGGCCTCGCTGATACGACGGATACCCTCCTGGACCTCGGTCATAGTACCAATGATGTCATTCAGCTCATTGTCCTTGTTATCAATAATAGCCTGCAACGAATCACGCTGTTGCTTCAACTCACGGTCAGTTTCCTCTCTACTGATGCCACATGATGCCATCATGGCAGCACTGGCGACAAAAATCAAAAACTTTTTCATAATATATGTGTTTTATTCCATATTCATCATCTTACGCTGATACTTGCTGAGCGGTTTTTCCGCTACCTTGTCCCCGTTTTCAGCATTATCCTGTTCCAAAAGTACAGGATTCCCGCATTCCGATGCTCCGGAAAGAATAAGGACAAATTCACCCCTGGGCTCCGTCTCGCTGAAATGTTTCAACACCTGAGCCACAGTGCCACGCACGCACTCCTCGTGCACCTTGCTGATTTCACGGCACACGGCACATTGCCTGTCAGCACCGAAAACCTGCTGAAACTGCTCCAAAGTCTTCACTATCCGGTGCGGACTTTCGTAGAAAATCATCGTACGTTCCTCGTGTGTCAGTGACTGCAATCTGGACATCCTTCCTTTTTTCTGTGGCAGGAAACCCTCGAAACAGAACCTGTCACACGGCAAGCCGCTCGTAACCAAGGCAGGAACAAAAGCAGTAGGTCCAGGCAAAGTTATCACCTCTACACCGGCATGTGCTGCCTCTCTTACGACAAGGAAACCGGGATCGCTGATACCGGGTGTCCCCGCATCGCTGACAAGTGCTATAACCTCGCCTGCCTCCAGCCTGCGCACAATCTGCATGACAGTCTGATGTTCGTTGAACTTGTGGTAGGAAAGCATCGGCTTCCTGATATTAAAGTGATGTAGCAAGATGCCACTGGTGCGTGTATCTTCGGCCAAGACCAGATCGCACTCACTGAGCACTCGCAATGCCCTTGCGGTAATATCCTCCAGATTTCCTACCGGAGTAGGCACTATGTACAAGACTCCCATATCGTGCGCAAAGATAACAATATTATCATAAAACCATGCTCGGCAGAACACTATTTTTAATAATAGCGGAATAAATTTCAAAATCTTTAGATTTTAATTTCTCTTCTTTAAACCAAAAAACATACCTTTGCCACCATGAAAGATGTATCCAGTGCCAATGGTGAAATGATGCGACGCGGTCGTATCGAAGTTGTTTGCGGATCCATGTTCTCGGGTAAGACCGAGGAACTTATCCGCCGTATGAAGCGTGCAAAGTTTGCAAAGCAGAATGTCGAGATATTCAAGCCCGCTATCGATGTACGCTATTCGGAAGAAGATGTCGTTTCCCACGAGGGCAACGCTATATCCTCGACCCCTATCGACTCCAGTGCCAGTATTCTGCTTATGAGTGCAGGAGTGGATGTCGTGGGCATCGATGAAGCACAGTTCTTTGACGAACACATCGTAGAGGTCTGCAACCAACTTGCCAATCAGGGCACACGTGTCATAATCGCAGGTCTGGACCTGGATTTCAAGGGACAGCCCTTCGGTCCCATGCCTGCATTACTGGCCATTGCCGACGAAGTCACCAAGGTACATGCCATATGCGTCCGCTGCGGCTCACTTGCCTACGTTTCCCATCGTCTGGTTAGCAACGACAAGCAAGTCCTGCTTGGTGAAACTCAAGAATACGAACCCTTGTGCCGCGAATGCTACAAACAGGCTACAGCCGGTAAAGAATAGGCATTACCTTCTAAAATTTTGCCCTTTCCCTTGGTAATTCGCACACTTATTCGTAATTTTGCACACGATAAGGCTGCCCAGATGGTGGAATTGGTAGACACGAGGGACTTAAAATCCCTTGACCATTGCGGTCGTACGGGTTCGAGTCCCGTTCCGGGCACTTATGTAAAGGGGATATCATTATGGCCTTGCTCTCATTTCTTACTTTTTTCTGGGTTGTAGGAATTACTGAGCCAAAAGAGGATGTTGATGATATCCATATGTCTTACGAATCTGTTTCCTGGGAAGATTTCGTGCAGAGTCTCAGCTATGATGCAGAGACAACTACCAATGAGTCGTGGCAGGACTATCTGCTGGGACTGGAACAACTGCATACCAACCCCTTGGACATAAATACTGCAACTCCCGAGGAAATGGCACAGATTCCATTTCTCACAGCCGGTCAGATTGAAGATATTCAGGCATACGTCCACCTGGACGGCCCGATGAAAACACTGGGAGAATTGGCACTGATTCCCTCGATAGACACAGAAACAAGAAGAATCCTGCCATTGTTCTTTTATATTTCCGACAAGCGTGGCAAGGTAAAGCAGACTACCGGTTTCAAGTCCCTATTTACAGACCACAGGCATACAATAGATACACGCCTGGACATTCCGCTATACCGCAGGAAAGGATTTCAAACGGGATATTACAAGGGTGACCCCATATACAACAGGACAAGATACAACATGTCATCACGGCACGTCATGGCCGGTGCACACGTGGAAAAAGATGCCGGTGAGAAGTGGTATGACAGCTATGGTGCATACCTCATGCTGAAAGATCTGGGAATAGTACGCAATGTCATTATCGGCGACTATCGGGCAGGATGGGGCGAAGGACTGGTCATGGGTGCACGGTCGCTCTCCAGCAAAAGCGGTATGATGAATCCTGTCACACAAGGTATACGTCCCATGACCGGCACCGGAGAAACGGGATATATGCGCGGCGCTGCCATAACCCTCGGCTCTGACATGCAGTATCCCGCAAAGGGGAATCGCATTACTTGGCAGACAACATTGTATGCCTCATACAACCTGCTGGATGCAACCCTCAATGATGACGGAACGGCAAAAACCTTTGTTACAACCGGCTACCACCGCTCGGAAAGTGAGATCCTCAAGAAGAATAATACCTCGGCAACAGTTGTCGGTGCCCATGCACAGCTGGGGTACCGTCATTTCACCTTTGGCGCAACAGGATACTGGCAGCATTTCAGCCGTAAACTCTCGCCAGGGAACGAAAGATACCGCCAATGGTATCCGAGGGGTAACGATTTCGGGAATATAGGATTATCTGCCGGCATACAACATATCCTCCGAAAGCCAAGGCGGAATAGCAGCATTGGGCAAAGTAATATATCTGGCAACACGTAACTGGAAACTGGGCTTGGCAGGAAGATATTACAGCCACAAATACTATTCATTCTATTCCAGTGCTATCTCGGAAGGCAGCGATACTCGGAATGAGACAGGAGTCATGCTGCGCGTAGAGGCGACACCATGGCGGAACTGGACGTTGACCAGCTATCTTGATTTCTTTTCAGACTATTGGCCACGATATCAGATGACACACAGCAGCAACGGACAGGATTTCATGATAGAGGCCCGCTGGCAAACCGGGGACAAAGCTTCTGCCAAGCACGGACTGTCCCTGCGCTATAACATGAAGCGCAAGGAAAGCAGTGACGTCATGATACCGCACCACCGTGTCAGGATACAATGGACTGTAGAGCCGGGCGACAGATGCAAACTGCAGACGACAGGCAACCTGCACATCGCGTCGAACACGGGAGAAACAGGAAAGGTAGGATTTTCAATAAGCGAAAATATAAAGGCCGTTCTGCTGAGAAACAAGACCATGATGCTGACGGTAATGGGAGCATATTTCGACACCCCAAATTATCTGACCCGGGTATACGTATATGAACCTGCCCTGTGGAACAGCATTTCGGGAACAACATATTTCGGGCAGGGTATCCGCACAGTCGCCGGATTAAGATACACACACCATCGCGGACATTGGATGATCGAGGGGCGCTACAGCCTGACCAAGATGTTAGACCGCGATTACATAGCCTCGGGCGAGGACATGATTCCTGGAAACTTCAAGAATGACATCTCGCTTCAAGTCAGATTCACCATATAACAGAACACATAATAAAATATCTTCCGATGAAATCATACAGTTTTAGGTATCTCATTGCTGTTTTCCTGTGCACCTGCTGCGGATGCATATTTGGTCAGGACAATGCCTTGCAGGAATATGCTCAAAGGTTGCAGGCATTTGGCAAGACTTTGCCGCAGGAACATGTATACGTACATATGGACAACAACTGTTATTACCTGGGAGATACCATATATTACAAAGCCTACATCAGACGCAGTGATACCGGGACGCCAAGCAACATCAGCGGTGTGCTGTATGCCGAGTTGCTAAACCACGACGGCTATCTGGTGCAGCGACAGATGCTGGAGGTCAAGGATGGCGAGGCCATTGGAAGCATAGCACTGCATGACACACTGTACAGCGGTTATTACGAACTGCGTGCATATACCCGCTGGCAGTTAAACTGGGGCGTAAGGGAGCATAGACACAGCCGCTTTGCCGAGAAATATTTCTTCAACAAGAAGATGGCACGTGACTATTACCGCGATTATGATAAACTCTACAGCCGCGTCTTTCCTGTATACGACAAACCGCAAACACCCGGAGAGTATTTCCCCGACATGACACTGAGACCATTATCGCGTCATTTCCGCGATAACGATAACGAAAATACAGTAAAGGTATCCTTCTACCCCGAAGGCGGTGGCCTGGTGGCAGGAACTCAGCAACGCGTAGCATGGGAAGCCCGTAACGGCAAGGGACAGTACGTGGATGGCGTGATGACAGTTCAGGGACGTGAATATCAGACGCTGAACCGCGGCCGCGGAGTCATGGAGGTGGATGTACCGGAAAGCGGACACATACAGGCCACGTTCCAACCCAATGATGATGCCTGCATACCTGTTACACAGAACCTGCCCAAGATACACAAGACCGGTGCACGGTTGCGCGTGGATGTATCGGATGACAGTTTCGTCATCAACATCCATGCCGTGGACAGTGCTGCTCAGGAGAGGCTCGGTATCACAATAATGAAGGACGGTGTTCTGAAACTGTTTGCAACGAACGAGAAGAACACCCTGAACTATTCACCGGCAGAGAGTGGCAGCGGCGTCTATCAGGTAACAGTATTCAACCGGCAGGGACGTGTTTATGCAGACCGGCTGGTTTTCTATCGTGCTCCGGAGCTGCAAGCACAAAACGTCATTATCACAGGCATACCTGAAGAATCGATGAAACCATACGAAATGGCAGATATACAGCTTCAGGGAGCACCCGATGCACACCTGAGCGTATCTGTACGGGATGCAGCCTGCAGCGAATATATCTACGACAACGCCAGCATCATGGCAGAGATGCTTCTGAGCAGCGAGGTACGTGGATTCATACCAGATCCTGACTGGTTCTTTGAGAATGACGACGAGGAACACCGTGTTGCACTGGACCTGCTTATGATGACGCAAGGATGGCGAAGGTACGTATGGCGCGAAATGGCAGTCGCCAAGACATGGGAACTGCTACATCGTCCCGAATCCAGATACCAGCTTGTCAATGGTGGTGTTTACAACTACGAGCTAATAGAAAATCTGTCTGCATTTACAAAAGACGGAGCCCAGATGTCCGAAAGTTCAGGTGGAGAAACCTATACAAACAATGACCCCACACAGGAGTCTGATATCCTGGACGAGACGAATGCCAATAACCGTCAATACACCGACATGAGCGCTGAAATAGCAGAAAACGCAAACATCAGCAGCGACCGTTTCCGCAAAAAGGAAAGCAGTGTCAAGCCCTCTGTCGTGGTACATGCAGAATGGAGCCAGCCAGGTACAGAAAGCGTATTGGGCGAAATGCCTGTAGAAGACGGCGGGCTTTTTACAATCAAGATGCCACGATATTTCGATAAGCACTATTTCTTCCTCGCTGCCAGCGACACACTGAAGTGGAGCAAGAAAGACAAAGACAGGGGCATTGCACATACATGGATCCAGAATGGTCTGGATATAAAGGATGACAAGGAGATGGTATATCCCGAGTTCTATGTAAAGGTCAACCAGATATACCCGCGATTCGTCAAGCCATACGACTATTACCAGAAGACACTGGCTCCTGCACCTAAAAACACCCAGCAATACAAAAACCAGGAACTGGGCATACGTACTTTGAACGAAGTAACGATAGACAGCCGCCGCAAGGGGCGTATGGAATTCATTGCCGGCAAGCCGGCCTTTGTACTAGATGCATACGAAGCATTCAACGCCACGGTGGATGCAGGTTTGTGTCCCGGCTATTTCCAGGGTAGTGACAAATTTATCACGGACGTCACAAGGGCCTACATCGGGGATATGGGAATGGACCAGAACTATCCTGTCGAAGTGCGATACGACGGCAAGGCCGTAAGTGCACGCAGCAACATGGAGCAGAGGAAGCAGAGCACTGCCTCACGTAATTTTGGTATGACACAGATGCCAGAGGAATCGTTTAACATCAGTACCTATACGCTGGACAAATACAGGCTTCTGAGCAACCTCAGCGATGTGTACATCTATACCGACTATGCTCCCAGGCGCGAGGGTGATGCCAATTTCGAGGGCAGCAACCAGCCTATTGTACGTGTTGACCTGAAACTGATGCCTGACGACAGCGTACGCAGCTACCAGGTTAACAGGCGCTGGATTATGGACGGTTTCAGTATTCCGGACGAGTTCTACAACCCGGATTACAGCACCACCCCGCTGCCCAAGCAGGATTTCCGACGCACACTGTACTGGAACCCCAATGTAGTGCTTGACAGCAACGGACACGCCACGGTTCGCATTGCGAACAACTCCACCCCGTCAATACTGCAGATTGACGTGGAAGGATGGACAGGCGACGGTACCCTGCAACATGCCGTAAGATGAAAAGTTAATGGCAAATAACGAGAAATCACACAGAGTGTGATGGTATATTAAAAATATTTGCCTATATTTGTCCTATCCTGACAACTATTAAACAACAATAATACTATGGAACAGAACGAATTGAAGAAAATTGTCGAGCATTTCGCTATCCGCGGTACAGTAAGCGAAATCAAGCCCCTTGGCGCAGGTCTTATCAATGACACGCTGAAGGTTAAGACTGCTGAGGCAGACCAGCCTGACTATGTACTGCAGCGTGTGAACACAAACGTGTTCCCCGATGTAGAGATGGTTATGCGCAACATCTATGCCACCACCTCACACATCCGTAAGAAGCTGGAGGCTGCCGGCGAGAGCGACATCGACCGCAAGGTACTGACCTTCATGCCCAACAAGGACGACGAAACCAAGCTGTATGCTATCGTAGACGGCCAATACTGGCGTATGATGATATTCATCGACAATGCCATCACAAAGCAGGCAGTCAATCCAGAATCAAGCCGTGCCGCCGGTAA
This sequence comes from uncultured Prevotellaceae bacterium, assembly GCA_900313335.1. Taxonomy (GTDB): domain Bacteria; phylum Bacteroidota; class Bacteroidia; order Bacteroidales; family Bacteroidaceae; genus Physcousia. The sequence continues at coordinate 5,865 of OMQX01000048.1, read as the reverse complement.
GGCATTCGGTAATTTCCAGGCAATGCTTGCCGACATTCCCGTAGAACTGGGCGAGACAATCAAGGACTTCCACAACATGGAGTTCCGCCTGCAGCAGTTGCGCGAGGTTATTGCCGCAGACCCTGCAGGCCGTGTAAACGAGCCGGAGGTTCAGGCTATGCTCAAGGAGATTGATGCCCGTGCAGACTACATGTGCAAAGCCGAGCGTATGGGCCGCGAGGGCATCCTGCCAAAGCGCGTCTGCCACTGCGACACAAAGGTGAACAACATGATGTTCGACCAGAACGACAACGTACTGTGCGTTATCGACCTGGATACAGTGATGCCTAACTTCATCTTCAGCGACTACGGTGATTTCCTGCGCACAGCAGCAAACAAGGTTGCCGAGGACGACCCGAACATGGAGGCAGTTGAGTTCAACGTAGAAATCTTCAAGGCATTTACCGAGGGTTACCTGAGCAGTGCAAGCAGTTTCCTGACCCGCGTCGAGATAGAGAATCTGCCCTATGCCGTTAAACTGTTCCCATATATGCAATGCGTACGCTTCCTGTGGGACTACCTCTCTGGCGACAAATACTGGAAATGCCAGTATCCCACACACAATTTCGTGCGTGCCAACAACCAGCTACACCTGTTGCTCTCCATTGAGAAGCACGAATCCGAAATGGAACAGTTTATCGCAAACTGCCTGAAATAACAAATGGAACAAAACTATACATTTCTCAGCATGGTCAGGAAGCACGTCTCCAGTAGCGTGCTTCTGATTATTGCTACCATTGCGGCAATAATTGTCGCAAACCTTCCCGCTACTGCGGATTGGTATCATGACATCTGGCTGGAAGATGTCAGCCTCAGTATCGGCAGCATCAGCCTGTTCTCCCATCATGGCGAGGCAATGAACGTATCGCAGTTTATCAACGACTTCCTGATGGCCATTTTCTTTCTAAGTGTCGGCCTTGAACTCAAGCGCGAAATATTCTGCGGAGGCGAGTTGTCCAGTGTCAAAAAAGCCATGCTTCCCGTTATAGGAGCATGCGGAGGTATGCTTATGCCGGTAGTTGTCTTCTTTATCGCACTGCACGCAACCGTCAGCGATCCTGACCTGCTATCCATCATGAGCAGAGGCCTGCCAATTCCAATGGCTACAGACATAGCCTTCAGCCTTGGTGTCCTGAGCATGTTTTCCAAGCGTGTGCCACTGGGACTGAAAGTCTTTCTGGCAGCACTGGCCGTTGCCGATGACCTGGGCGGTATTATCGTCATTGCCGTCAAATACACGGACTATATCAGTATCCCACACCTACTCGGAGTACTTGTATGTGTCGTATTATGCCTGCTCACCGCTCACTTTTGGAAGTCCGCAACCAAGATGGTCTATTTTACCATAGGCATAGCAATGTGGTGGCTGGTACTCAACAGCGGTATCCATGCAACCATTGCAGGAGTGATACTGGCATTCTGCGTACCGGCAAGACTTAATAACGGAACCTCGTTCTACATAGAACGAATACGAAAGCATATAGATAAATTCCCACGACTGGAAGTTACTGCCAAAGACAGGAAAACGCCGACCCTGCTCAGCGAGGATGACATACAGGACTTGCGCGCCATCGAGGCGGCCAGTGACCACCTGATATCAACACTGCAGGATATGGAAGACGTTCTGCGCAACCCCATCAATTACATAATCATTCCGCTGTTCGCCTTTGCCAATGCCGGCGTATGCTTACAGGGCATGAGCATGATGGACCTCTTCGAGGGAGTCGGATTAGGAGTGTTTACAGGCTTGTTTATCGGTAAGTTCATAGGTGTATTCAGCGCAAGTTGGATAAGCATCAAACTTAAATTTGTTCAAATGCCTGAAAACACGACATGGGGAGCAATGGCAGGAGTTGCTGCATTATGCGGTATAGGATTCACCGTCAGCATGTTCATGGCAACGCTATCCTACCCCATTACACAATCAGGAGTCGAGTCAGGAATCATGCATGACCTGCTGAATGATGCAAAACTCGGCATCTTGTGCGGAACCATTGCAAGTGCACTGTTTGGTTCACTTATACTGAACAAGACACTGCCAAAGGCAGAAGCATAGCTGTTTGGGGAGACGAGGAAAATGAAACACCTCATCCTGTCCGCTGCCATTTTCTGCTGTGCACTGCTAAGTCATGCAGATATCAGGATTGCCGTCATCAGCGACTGCCACATCGTAGCTGGCGAACAGGTAAGCCTACTTGGTAAGGCCGGTGGCAAGATGGATGCACAGAGTCTCGAGCTACTGCAAGCAGCACTGGACAGCATAAAGGCAGAAAAAACCGATCTGCTCCTTATCAGCGGAGACCTTACCTACAACGGCGAGAAACAAGGACATCATACAATGAGCGACCTGCTGCACAAAGTCAGTGCGGCAGGCACTCGTGTATTGATAGTTCCCGGCAACCACGACATCCTCAACCCATATCATCTGGGAGACGAAGAAACAACCGTCCACGATTTCCGTACGATATATGCCGATTTCATGGGCAATATCCGGCACGAAGGCTCACTGTCATGGGCTCAGCGCATAGGAAAGGATCTGGCAATCATAGGTCTGGATGCAAATATCTACGGCACCGGCCAGTACGTCAGCGATGGCTGCATTACCCGCTCACACCTGGAATGGCTCGAACATACGGCACATACCCTGCGCAGCGAAGGACGCATGATCATCGCCATGGTACACCAGCAACTGCTGGAACATGTCAACAACCAGGCATCCCTGCTGCCCAATACCCTGTATAATATCTCATATCAGCATACAGGCAACGATGACCGCCCTGTAACAGCTGCAGAAGCCCGACAGGCATTTGCCGATGCCGGGATACACTATGTGGTCAGCGGACATTTCCACGTTCAGGATATAGCCGGTGCGGATTTCACCGTCAACAACAGGACGTGGCGCATCTGGGATATCAGTACCGGAGGATTGAGCACCTATCCCTCCTATTTCCGTATGCTGAATGTTGACCCCAAGAGCCAGAAGGTCAGCATCACCAGCAAGACCGTAAACCTGCACACCGACTATTCCGCCAACCTGCTCAAGGAACAGGCACAGTCGATGGTGAAATCCCGTCTTACCAGCCTACTGGGCAAAACACTTGCAACAATAGCATTCTACATCTTAGGCGACAACCTGTGCCAGGCACTAATAGCCTTTACACAAGGTGACGAACCGCACCACGGCGGTGCAGACATATACGACCGTATCCATCTGGATACCGATGCCGTTCAGACAGAACTCAAGGACAAACTGCTTAATACCCTGCACAGCATGATGCTTGATTACAACGGCACAGACACCACAGACGTCACTCCGGATATAACAGTCACACTACAGCCGTAAATAAGTTCGCAGAACATTGGATACAGAAATAGCCAGAGACTTTTGCCTCTGGCTATTTTCATTTTCCTAAATGAGTCCTGTCGTTACTTAACCAGGAAGGTTGCTACGAGAGCAAGAATAGCATAGAACTCAGGCAGGGCTGCATAGATCATGGTGTTTGTAGTAACGTCATGACCCTGAGCCAGTCCCTGGATACCTGCTGCACAAACCTTTCCCTGACGGATAGCAGAGAACAGGCACACAAGACCTACACCCAGACCTACACCGAACATCAGAGCACCGTTGCTGGCAGCCAGAGAAGAGTGCAGGAACAATGCCAGGAAGCCATACAGACCCTGAGTAGCAGGCAGAGCACACAGAATCATGTAGCTCGAAGACTTGCTCGGATCCTTCTTCAGAGCACCCTCAGCAGCATTACCGGCGATTGTAGTACCATAACAGCTCCCTATTCCAGAGAGCGCGAGCATCAGGCCAAGGCCCAGATAGCCCAAAATTACATTAATGTCCATAATTGTTTTGTTATTATTGATTATTACTTTTTGTTTCAGTTATTCTTGAACGGTTCGTATACAGTACCCTTGCCCTCGTATCCCGCATTCTTGAAATACTCCACGAAGTTAAGACGCAGAGGATGTACAAAGGCAGATATACCCGACAGCAGCAAGTTCAGCAGATGTCCTACGGCATATATAACCATAGCCAATACTATACCCCCTGCAAAACTCCCGGCACACATATTACCTATGCTGTTGAAAGCAGAGCCCAATACGCCGCCTGCCAGACACAAGGCATACAGACGGACGTAGCTGAGCACGTCGCCCAACAGTCCGCTTGCCATATTATATGTATCATACAGGCCCGCCAACGGGTTGATGATCAAGCCCTGTACGAACTTACTCCTCAGACGCTGCACATTGTTCAGGAAATAGATACATATTGCAGCAACAGCACCTATGCCGATCAGCACAAACTTTGTAGCCTCCTGGCTCAGAGTACCCACTGCCCACAGCGTACCCGTTATGATACCGCCTATCATCAGCAAAGTCCAGCCCCACTGACCCAGATTGTTCACAAAGCCCTCCTTCTTACTGAAGAGCAAAGCCTTTACAATCATAGCGATGCACAAGTGCAGGACACCGATTATTATCGCAGCAACCATCTGGAACGAATACGTAGTACCCGGGAAATTGCCCTGAACGAAATGGTAGTAATCCCTTACCCCCTGCGGCACAGCAACAAACGACCATTCGGCCACATTCGTACCGAACACCGTACCCAAGGCAAGACCAACCATCGTCGTAGCAACGCCCAAAGCCACCAGCATATCGCCGCAACCGTGCAGCATCTCGCCCAGTATAGGAGTCTTCTTCGCCTTGCCCGCCATTTCCAGCAAGCCATAGATAATCATTATTACACCATAAGCCGCATCGCCCATACATATTGCAAAGAACAAGGTGAAGAACGGCGCAACTATAGGCGTAGGATCCCACTCGTTGTAACACGGATAGCCATACATCTTCGTCAGGCGCTCGAACATACGGTTATATCGGTTGTTGCAGAACTGCGTAGGCACGGTATCCGTATCCACAGGATCACGCATCTCGTAATACACATCCGCCTTCTTCAGGAAATCCTCCACTACCCCGCACTGGGTAACAGGGAACCATCCCTCCAGCACCATAACCGTCTCGCCAGCAGCACGCAACGTATCCAGATTAGCCTCCTCGCGGGCAATAGTATTCATCAGCTCCAGCTCGTAAGCCTTGATGCTTCCGATACGGTTGCCGGCTATTTCCATACGCTCGGCAATCAGCTGACGCTGTTCCTCCTCCAGGGCAACTACCTGTGCACGCACCTCGCTATACAAACCCGCAGGCAATGTCAAAGGCAGCGCAGCAATACCCTCAGGTTCCTTTCCGTCCAGCGAGAAAGTAATGAAATACACGAACTTCTTGTCCCTGCTAACCTCCAGCGCGCTGTAATCAGCCAGTTCCCTGTCAAAGTAAGCACAGCTCACCTTGTAGTAATACTCCTGCAAGCCAGCCTGATGCATACGCTCCATCTGCTCCTTGTCGATATCACCCCACGGAGCCAGCAGACGCTCGTCACGACGCGCCTTGTCCAGAGTATTCTCCACGATACGCAGACGCTCGGCAATAGCCTGTACACGTCCTACCAGATTGACATCAACCCCGGCAGGAACAATATCCTCGTCAAACTGCCCCGTCAGCTTCATCAGCGAAGCCTTCACGTCCTGCACGACAGCCAACTGCTCCTTCAGTTGGCGCAAAGAATCAGGCTCAGCCTTTGACTGATCTGCCGAAGGCTGTATGTGCAGCACACCCAGCTTTTGCAGTTCCACAAGGAAACGGTCATATTCCTTGTGGTAGACAAGGAACGTCAGTTTCTTCATCCTCTGTATCATACAGCCGCCTCCTGTTCTTTATTTGCACGCTTTTGCTGCAGCGATTTCAGGATCTTCT
>OMQX01000047.1 GCA_900313335.1 uncultured Prevotellaceae bacterium | reverse complement strand
CGGCCAGAAGGAGATAGAGATGTGGGATTGCATAGACAATGGCAATACCGCACTCTTCATACAGGATTACAAGGACATACAGGCAATACAGGCATTGGAGGACGAGTTGATAAGCCGCAATTTCGAGGGTACCATAAAGAGTGCACGTCCCGTAGTTGCAGACAATAAGGTCGCCCCGTACCTGAAGCAGCAGCTGATAGAGCTGGTAATAGAGTACAAGAAGAGGTACAGCGATGGCTGGGAGAACTTCCCGCAGTCGGTGCTCGAGAGCGGTAACTACTACATCAAGTTCAACGGCAAGTACCTGTATAACAAGAATGCTTCCAGCACACGCACGGGCGACTATCCCGTATGGGCAGACGGTATTGACGATGCACAGCCGCAGAAATGCGAGTGGACCATCCAGCAGGATACGCAGACGGGGCGCTTCAAGATAGTAAATACGCAGGACGGACGCTATCTGAACGAGAAGGGCGAGTTCTGGGCATCTGCTACGTCCAATCCATACGATCCCGAATGGCACAGCTACGACATCTATCGCGTCAACGGCAAGTATGCCATCCAGGGAACTAGCAAGGCCGGACGAAAGTTCCTGGGAGCAAGTCCAACGCGTATGGTTCAGACAACATATACTTCATTGGACAAGAACAGCAATCCTACACTGCGCTTCCATGATGCGATATTCGAGATTGTCCCCGTAGGGGCCGAGACGGAACCCGAATATCCGCAGTTCGACCAGAAGCATTCGTATTTCATCATTGCAAAGAACGTCAACGGTGCAGACAGATATCTGACCGCAACAGCTGCATGGACGGCGCTGGACAATCTTACGTTCAAGACCAAGTACAATACGACGCTCAACAAGCCCCTGCAGCGCTGGCTGATTGTCCCGGATGCAACATACGGGCGCTGGAAGATTGCATTGGCTTCGGATCAGAACAAGTTCTCGGACGAGGTAGGCCGTATGAACAAGAACATCTATTACAGCGACTGGAACTCGATGGCATTGTACGAGTGCAACGGTAACTGGGCTATCGAGGGCGTTACGAGGGATGCAGCCAAGTTCTGGGGCGTTACCGAGGAGACGACACCGAAGATTCAGTGGACGGACAAGTCCCTTCAGGACAGCTATATATTCCAGATAGTCGAGGCAGATCCATTTGAGGAAGCTGCTGTGGAGCCAAGCACACCCGAAGGTATGGTATGTGTGTTTGCCGAGGATTTTGACACTGACGGTACACCGGATGCTGCCAGGTGGTCTAACTCTCCACGTAAGAATGCTGCATGGAACCGCTTCCTGAGCGATGACCCGCGTGTCGTGTATGTACAGGACGGTGCCCTGCATTGCAAGGTAATTCCCAATGACGACAAGACAAGCGACAATGTGGATATGCTCAGCGGCGGAATAGAGACGAAGGGCAAGTTCTCGTTCCGCTACGGACGAGCCGAGGCACGCATCAAGACAAATCCGTACACAGGCAACTTCCCGGCATTCTGGTTGATGCCGCAGAACAATACTTTCGGCGGATGGCCTGCCAGTGGCGAGATAGACATCTGGGAGACTGTCAACCAGACGCAGGAGGCACACGGCAGTGTACACACAAACTGGACATACACCCTGGGCAAGGGAGGTAATACCAACCACATGGCAGGCATCGACTACACAATGTGGCACGTATATAGCGTTGAATGGACTGCCAACAAGATTACATGGTACGTAGACGGAAACAAGATGTGGTCTTATAGCAAGAGTACGAGCCAAAGCGACCTGGATCAGCTGCAATGGCCGTTTGACTATCCGTTCTACATCATCCTGAACCAGAGCGTGGGCAACGGCTCATGGGCAGCAAGCCCCGACAAGAACCATACATACGAGACGTTGTTTGACTGGGTGCGCGTATACCAGAATCCTTCCGACGTTACGGGAGTCACGGATCTGGAGGGCAGCGGGGATGCTGCAGGCGACAGCACGGAAATATATGACCTGACCGGCCGCAGGATGTCAGACAGCTTTCGCGGAATAGCAATAGTCAACGGAAACAAGGTAGTCAGATAATATCATGGAACTGGACATAGCTTTTATATCGGCAACTATAGCCGGGACGTGCATGGCAATATGCCAGATACCGCAGGCCGTACTTATATGGCGCACGGGTAATACCGAAGGCATATCGGCCGTTATGCAGACAATACTGACCCTGGGCATAGGGATGTGGTTCCTGACAGGCATATTCCTGAACAATGCTCCGATGTACCTGAGCAACGGCTTTTGCCTGCTGTTCTGTATTTACGTACTATATGTCGTAATCCGCAACAACAGGAGGAAACGGACAGACAATAAAAACAGATAATATACGCTATGAATGTAGGTGACAAGATTCCCGAGATACTGGGTATTGACCAGAATGGAAAGGAGATAAAGGCAAGTGACTATGCAGGTCGCAAGATTGTCCTGTACAGCTACCCCAAGGCTAATACAGGCGGCTGCACAGCCGAAGCCTGCTCCCTGCAGGCACACAAGGCCGAGCTGGAAGCCGAGGGATATGCCATAATAGGCGTGAGCAAGGACCGTGCAGAGTTGCAGAAGAAATTTGCTGATGCCCAGGGACTGGAATTCCCGCTGATTGCTGATGTGGATACAACGCTGTTGCAGAAATTAGGATGCTGGGGCGAGAAGGTGGCATGCGGACGCCGTACAATAGGCACCCTGCGCACCACCTATCTGGTAGATGAAAACGGTATTATACAGCGCATCTTCCAGCCAAAGGAAATCAAGACCAAGATCCACGCCGAGCAGATACTGAAGGAAATCAGGCAGTAGCCCTCTTCCCGGATCTTTCTCAACGTATTTTCTCCAGCCTGTGTTTCTGGCAGTACTGGCCTATGCTCTTGGCCGATATGCCGGGAATGTAGGTGAAGATGATTATTGCAGCACCCAGGCATACAACCATCAGCTGGTAGCGGCGCGTACGTTCCCTGAGCAGCATCAGTACGAAGCATGTCATCAGCACACCTGCCACCACCATGTAGACACGGTTCTCGGTAAAACTGTACTGGCATATACGGTGAATGAGCCCCACCCAGTACAGTATCAGGGGCGGAACGGCAATCAGCGTAAAGCGTCCGTAGAACCAGTCATAGTATCTCCTTCCCAGCAATGTCTGCGACATACATCCGGTCAGGGCAGCTGTGATGAATCCCATCACCAGCCATGCGACACCGCCCTTGGGCAGTTCCCATGCAACGGCGATCTTCAGGAAATATACGTACAGGATTGCCGTGTAAGCGATTACGGCAGGAGACAGGATATAGTTCAGTATCACCTTCGTAGTCGCGTTGCTCTCCCTTGCCTCGTCCCCGTCCTGGCGTATCAGTGCAAAGCATATGAGCGGAGCCAGTACAATCCAGATGAATTCCAGTACATAGGCATATACGTTGCGATTGTCCTTTATCTCAAAGATGTACAGGAACGATGCAATGACGGCAACAACGGCCAAGGTCAATATCCCTGTTACGGCCATTGCCGCAAACATCCGTGACGTTACATGTGCGGCATGCGCAACAAAATGACGGTTGTCCATTTTCCTGTTTCCTACAAGCAGCAGCAACCCGGCCAGGACGTACATGAAAAAGAATCCCGAGGACCAGAGAAACGGCCTCAGGTCAATTGCCAGCAGTGGTACGAACAGGAAAAACGATGCCACATAGGCAATGCGGTTGACGCGACCCAGCCAGAAGGTCAATGCCTGCAGCGGAAGGTACAGCAGCAGGATGTCCTCATCCTCTCTTGCCGATAACAGGAAACACAGTGCTATGATATAGAACACAACACCCAATGCCGTCTCCACGGGGAAACGCCTGGGAATATCAGAAAGCAGCCTTAGCATAGTCAAACCTGTTTGTAACCCAGCCAGTTCAGCAGACGGGCAACCTCGGATGCCGAATGTGTCTGCGATGCACCTTGCAGCGTGTATGTGCGGCCTGTTGACTTCAATCCGTACAACATGCGGTACAGGAGACGCTCGAAGGTATCCTGGCCGTCAGTAAGGTGAATGTCCAGATGGTCGTAGTCCTTGATTATGTCCAGGGCCTTCTGCGCATCGTCGTTGTACGAGACGCATTTCTTGGCGAAGCGGCAGGCCAGGCATCCGCGGCATTTGCCGAACTGCAGTGTGTTAACATCCAGCGTGTCCTTGCCTTCAATGCCGGCAACACCTTCGTGAATAGTCAATGTTTCCATGGAGCAGTGTATTAAAAGGTTAAAAGGTTAAAAGGTTAAAAGGTTAAAAGGTTAAAAGGTTAAAAGGTTAAAGAGTTAAAGAGTTAAAAGGTTGAAGTGTTGAAAGATTAAAGCCCTGTGACCGTATGGCCTACAGGGCTTCTTGTAAGTTTGTGTCTTGTGTCTGTTTTATGCTTCTGTGATCGGCTCTACACTGACTGTAGAACGATCCAGACGACCCTTGCGGAATGTTACGATACCGTCAGTCAGGGCATACAGAGTGTCGTCCTTACCTATACCTACATTCTTGCCAGGGTAGTGGCGTGTGCCACGCTGACGTACGATGATGTTACCTGCAACGCACTTTTCACCACCGAAAATCTTAATACCGAGTCGCTGAGATGCTGACTCACGGCCGTTCTTTGAACTACCAACACCTTTTTTATGTGCCATTTGTTGTCCTCCTGTGGTTTTTAGTGATTAGCAAATTACTTCCTTGACAGTTACCTCGGTAAACTGCTGACGGTGACCGTTCAGCTTGCGGTATCCCTTGCGGCGCTTCTTGTGGAAGACCAGGACCTTGTCGCCCTTTACCAGAGGAGAAACCACTTCCAGTGTTACCTTTGCACCCTCGACGGTAGGTGTACCTACAGTGATTGTGCCATTGTTGTCTGTCAACAACACATTCTCAAACTCAACAGTCTGGCCTGCCTCGGCACCAACGATGTGGTGTACGAACAGCTTCTTACCAGCTTCAGCCTTGAACTGCTGACCGTTAATCTCTACGATTGCGTACATTTTGTTTGTTTATTTAACGGGTTTGACCGTAGGGCGGAATCATAATCAGACTCACTTGTTCGGGCCCTTGCGGCATAAATCGGGTGCAAAGATATTGCTTTTCTACGAAACCTGCAAATATTTTGCTGAATAATTCACTATTCTTAATTGAATTAACCGCTAACCGCTAACCGCTAATCGCTAACCGCTAACCGCTAACCTTTTAACTTTCTAACCTACTTCTTGTATCTCTTGTTCAATCCCTTCACCACATCGGCAGTAATATCGTACTTGGGATTTGCAATCAGCAGGTTGTCACCGGCCTTGACCATGACAAAGTCATACTTGTGTGTCTTGTTGTATTCCTTCAGGAACGCCTGTATGCTGTCGCGTGCCTCCTGGTTGATGCGCTCCTGCTCGATGTTGAACTCGGCATTCAGCTTCTCTGCCGTTTGCTGCAGCTGCAGCTGCTCGTTCTGGATCTGGTTCTGCGCTGCCTCCAGTTCATCCTTTGTCGTAAAGCCGCCGTTCTCGTACTTCTTCTGCAGGCTTGCAGCATGCTGCTCCAGGTTGCGCTGCTTCTGTGCCAGGGTGTTCTGTATCTGGGCACCCTTGTCCTTCAGCACCACCTCGTAATCCAGGTACAGCTGGTACTGGCTCATGATAGAGTCAAGTTCCACATATGCAATCTTCTGTACTGCCTGTGCCTCGGTCTTGCCGCCCTTGGTCTCAGCAGCCTCGCCTGCTTCCCCGTCTTTGCTGCACGATGTCAATGCCGCAGCCATAGCCAGGGCCATAATGTAATAGTTCTTCATTCTGATATGCTTGTTAAATCTTTGTTACTTGGTCGGACTATTCCCTTTCCTTTACCTTGTGCGGATTTTCCCTGCGCATCATGCGGTCCATGCTCTGCACACAATGGATATTGCGGCTGCGCATTGCAGGACTCTGCCCTATATGCAGGCTACGGAACCTGCCGTCGCGCCTGAGTAGCACGCCTACCGACAAAAGTAGCATGCCAACGCAGCAAAATCCAGCAGTTATCAGGAACAGTTTCAGCATTTTTTCCTATATTTGCAAGCGCAAAAGTACGAAAATTCTGCATTCCCGCCAAATAAATCATATTGGCTTTTCGTTAATTATATATAATGTTCCAGTAAAACAATATTTCAATAATATGAGCGTTCAGTTGCAACCTGCCTGCGTATTCGAGGCATTCAGTGAGATAAACCAGGTTCCCCGCCCGTCCAAGCGCGAGGACAAGATGATGGACTATCTGGTCAATATAGGCCGCCAGTTGGGACTTGAGACAGTAACCGACAAGATTGGCAACGTCGTCATCCGCAAGCCGGCCACACCGGGAATGGAGGACCGTCCGGTTATAGTCCTGCAGAGCCACATGGATATGGTCTGCGAGAAGAACAACGACGTCCAGTTTGACTTCGACAAGGATGCCATACAGACATACGTCGACGGCGAGTGGCTCACCGCACGCGGTACCACCCTGGGTGCCGACGACGGCATAGGATGCGCTATGGAGATTGCCTTGCTGCGCTCCACAGACATCATGCACGGTCCCCTGGAGTGCGTCTTTACACGTGACGAGGAGACTGGCCTTACCGGTGCCGAGAACATGCCTGCCGACTTTATCAAGGGACGCATGATGATCAATCTTGATAACGAGGAGGAGGGATATATCTTTGTCAGCTGTGCCGGAGGCTGCCGTACCAGTGCCACATTCCATTATCAGGAGCTGGAAACACCACGCGGATATTTCTTCGTCCAGCTTACCGTCAAGGGACTTACGGGCGGACATAGCGGTGACGACATCAACAAGATGCGCGCCAATGCCAACAAGCTGCTGGCACGTTTCCTGTATATGCAGCAGGAGAAGCGCGACATACTGATGAGCGACATACAGGCAGGCGGCCTGCACAACGCCATTCCACGCGAGGCATCATGCATAATCGGCATACCATTTGCCGACAAGGAGCAGGTCCGTGCCGAGTGGAATATCTTCGCCAGCGATGTCGAGGGCGAGTACACCGTTACCGAGAAAAGCATGCAGTTCCTGATGGAGAGCGCCGAAACGCCGGCCACGGTAATCGACCGCGAGACATCCCGCAAGCTCATCTATGCAATGCAGGGCGTATTCAATGGCGAGTTTGCACACTGCCAGGACATAGACCTTGTCGAGACCAGTTCCAACCTTGCCAGCATACGCAGGAATCCGCAGGACAGGACCATCAACGTCATCAGTTCACAGCGCAGCAGCATCCTTTCTGCACGCCACAATGTAGCAAATACTTTCCGTGCCGTGTTCCAGCTGGCAGGGGCAGACGTCGATACGGGCGAGGGCTATCCAGGGTGGAAGATGAACCCCAACAGCCAGCTCCTCGTCGTAGCCGTACAGCAGTACAGGCGCCTGTTCAACAAGGAACCCTTCGTCGGAGGCATACATGCAGGACTTGAATGCGGACTGTTCAGCGAGAAGTTCCCCGGTATGGACATGATCAGCATAGGCCCCACAATGCGTGGCGTACACTCGCCAGACGAGCGCATGCTGATACCTACCGTACAGATGGTGTGGGATCATATACTCGCTATACTGCAAGCCGTTTGATATGAGGAAATCAGCATATCTTCTCGCCATACTGCTCCTGTGCACCCTGTGGGCATGCGACAGCTACGACTCGTGGACCGTCGACCCCTCTGCACGCCTTACGTTCAGTAGCGATACAGTCAGTTTCGACACCATTATCAGCAAGGTCGGCAGCAGTACACGGCGCCTGCTTGTGTTCAACAACAACAGCGCAGGCATCCGTCTTACCAACGTACGCCTCAAGCATGGGGCCGAGAGCTATTTCCGCATCAATGTGGACGGGCAGTTCCTGGAGCAGGGTAGCGGATACGACTTCGAGGTGCGAGGTCGCGACAGCATATTCGTACTTGTCGAGGTAACCCTGCCGGATGTTGATGCAGATACCGTAACATCGTATACCGACAGTTTAGCTTTTCAGACCGAAAGTGGTGAAGTACAATACGTTACACTCCTGGCGGGAGGACGTGACGCATATCACTGGTATGGAACAATCGACATCAACGAGGACAGGACAATCCCGGCAGGACGCCCCGTCGTCATATACGACAGCGTACACGTTGCCAGTGATGCCACGCTAACCCTTGCACCCGGCGCAGTCCTCATGTTCCACCACAATGCTGCAATGCGCGTCGACGGCAAGCTTGTTGCCAATGGTACGGTAGACAATCCTGTCATCATGCGCGGAGACCGTACAGACAACCTGTTCAGCTATCTTCCGTACGACAATACCCCCGAGCAGTGGGGCGGCCTGTATCTCCATGGCGGTCCTCACAGCCTCGACTACCTCGACCTGCATGCCAGCAAGTTCGGTATAATTGCCGAGGACTGCACCATACAGCTCAACAACTGCATACTGCGCAATTCACGCGGCAACGGACTGACCACACGCAACTGCACCCTTACGGCCGTCAATACCGAGATAAGCAACTCAATGGGCGACCTGTACAGCATGACAGGCGGCACAACCGACATGATACACTGCACCCTTGCACAGTATTACAATTACGACTCGCAGCACGGTATGGCACTCCGCCTCAGCGACTTTGCCTACGAATACGGCGACACGATGTACTACGCCCTGAAGAAAGCCTGGTTCCGCAACTGCGTCATTGCAGGATATGACCAGGACGTCCTCATGGGCAGCTTCATGGGCGAGAAGAAATTCGGAATCGAGCTTGACTACCTCTTCAGCCACTGCTATATGTGCACCGACTCATTACAGCAGAGGGACGATCCCAAACGCTTCGTCGGAAACATATTCGAGAGTACCGACACCGTATCCGGCGGCAGCAACTACGTGCTGTTCGACACCTACGAACGCCGTTACAACTTTACCCCCGATACACTCAGCTGTATCCGCAGCAATGCCGAGCCAAACCTCTCGCAGCAATACCCGCTTGACCGCCTCGGACACAGCCGCACAGGCGACAACAAACCCGACATCGGAGCATACCAGCTCGTCATAAAATGAAGATAACACTCCTGGTCGTAGGCAAGACCACAGACAAGCACATCCAGGCACTAACGCAGGAATACCTGCAGCGCCTCAGCCACTATCTGCCTGTGGACATCGAGGTCATCCCCGAACTCAGGCAGACAAAGGCCCTCAGCCAGGACGACCAGAAACAGCGCGAGGCAAAGCTCATACTTCAGCACATAAAGCCAGGCGACCACGTTGCCCTGCTGGATGAACACGGTGACGAGCCGCGCAGCATACAGTTTGCACAACTCCTGCAGAAACGCATGGCAAGCGGCGTCAAGCGCCTCCTGTTCATCGTAGGCGGTCCCTACGGCTTTGCCCCCGAGATCTACGCCCGTGCCGACGAGAAAATATCCCTTTCGCGCCTGACCTTCTCACATCAGATGGTCCGCCTATTCTTCGTCGAGCAGGTCTACCGCGCAATGACCATCCTCAACAACGAACCATATCATCACGAATAACACCATGAAACGACTGTTCCTTGCCATCATAGGCACATTCGCCATGCTGATTACCGCATCCGCCCAGAAACTCAGTTTCAAGGCAGACATAAACAGTATGTGCCCCATGTCATATCCCGCACAGACAGGACTAACCGATTTCTATTTCCAGCTCGATGGGGACACAGCCGACATATACCTCCCATATATGGGCGAGGTCTACGCACCCGCATTCAATAGCGACGGACTCAATTTCCGAGGAAAATGCAACGACCTCAAGGTCGTGCCGAACAAGAAGAAAAACGGCCGCGAGATAACATTCAGCATCAAAAACGACATCGTCGACTACCGCTTTAGCATCACCCTGTTCGACAACGGCACCACCTACATCTACGTCCGCCCCAGCAATGCCCAGGGCTGCAGCTACACCGGCACCGCCACGTTTTGATCAGTTTGATTATAGGCCATTAAATATTTTTAAGCATTTACATAACTCTCGGCTGAAATAATTTGATTAATTTTGCCGAGAATTTATATAATATATAAATGCCATGAATCTGTTTCCCGATTTACAGAAACGCTATACCCAGGAGCAGTTGTCAGCCCCCGAGGCACAGAGGCTTGCCGAGTTCATTGCCTGGGGTCCTATGATATTCCAAGTTTCTCGTATCATGCTTAAGTACGGCATACTGGACATGCTGCGCAACAGCGACGACGGCATGACCGAGGAGCAGATTGTTTCGACCCTGAAAGGAAGCGAATACGAATTGTCACAGTATGCTGTCAAGTGCCTGCTCGAAGCTTCCCTAAGCATAGGCACAGTATTGATTGACCAGGACACAGACAGGTACAGTCTCTCCAAGACCGGATGGTTTCTGCTCATCGACCAGGCTACCAAGGTAAACATCAATTTCAACCACGATGTCAATTACGAAGGTATGTTCCGCCTCGAGGAGTCGTTGCGCGAAGGCCGTCCTGCAGGTCTGGAGCACTTCGGTACATGGCCTTTTTACAGCGACTCGTCCTTTGCTCAGGCACTCGAGATAGTTTTCAGACAACACAATACAAAATCCCTGTACGATGTCGGAGGCAATACGGGCAAATGGGCATTGCAGTGCGTTAATTTCGACAAAGATGTCGAAGTTACCGTTATAGACCTGCCCCAGCAAATCCAGTTGATGCAGGCAAATACTGCAGGCAAGCCAGGCGCAGACCGAATCAAGGGACATGGCATCAATCTGCTTGACCAGAATGCACAATTCCCGCAGCACGATGGCGAACTCGATGCAATATGGATGAGCCAGTTCCTCGACTGCTTCTCCATGGAGCAGATAGTCAGCATACTGCTGCGCGCAAGGAAAGCAATGACCTCCAATACACGCCTGTACATAATGGAAACACTCTGGGACCGTCAGAAGTTCGAAACAGCAGCGCTCTGCCTCACGATGACCAGCCTCTATTTCACAACAATGGCAAACGGCAACAGCAAGATGTACCACTCCCAGGACATGGAGCGCTGTATCAAACTTGCCGGCCTCGAGATAGAGGAAATACACGACGGCCTCGGACAGGGGCACAGCATAATCGTATGTAAGAATTCATAATAGAACGCTAACAAAAAATATGACCAAACAAGATATAATAGACAAGGTAAACAACTTCCTTATAGAAGACTTCGAGATTGACCAGGATAAAATCTATCCCGAGGCAAGGCTCAAGGAAGACGTAGGTATAGACAGCCTCGATTACGTTGACATAGTCGTCCTGGTGCACAGGACTTTCGGCTTCAAGATACAGAACGGCGAACTGAAG
>OMQX01000018.1 GCA_900313335.1 uncultured Prevotellaceae bacterium | reverse complement strand
TTGCAAACTGATCAAGGAGCAATGCCAGCGAGGCAGTATCCTCGACTACGGCTCCACCCACCTTTATGACATTCAGTTTATCCACTTTTGTTATTCCAGATATGTATATCCGTATAATCCTGCCCTGTAATTACTGATGAACTCCTTGCCCTCGGCCTCGGTTATCTTCCCGTCCTTGATGGCACGGCTTACCCAAATTTCCAAACGACGGACAAGTTTCTTGGGCTCATATTGTACGTATTCCAGGACATCGGCCACGGTTTCTCCATCAATGACCTTGTCGATGCTATAGCCGTTCTCCTCGTCGCTATCCAGCGAGATGTGAACTGCATTTGTGTCGCCGAACAGATTATGCATATTACCCAGGATTTCCTGATATGCACCAACCAGGAATACGCCGATATAGTAATGTTCTCCCTGTTTGAACTTATGCAGTGGCAAATAGCTTGTCTGCTGCCCGCCATTCACATAGGCACTGATTTTACCGTCACTGTCACAGGTAATATCCTGCAATGTTGCACTGCGAGTGGGTCGTTCTTCCAAACGTGCAATAGGCATAATCGGGAATAGCTGGTCAATACCCCATGAGTCGGGCATACTTTGAAAAAGGCTGAAGTTACAAAAATATTTGTCAGCCATCTGCTTGTCCAGTTTGCGCAGTTCGTCTGGCACGTGTTTCTGGTGATGAACCAATTCTGCTACCTCGTGGCTAATTGCCCAGTAAAGTGATTCAATCTGGGCACGGGTCTTCAAATCGATAATGCCGTGACGGAACAGGTCAAGAGCTTCTTCGCGTATATCCTCGGCATCATGCCAGTCCTCCAGCATCGAGCGACTTGACAGCTTGTCCCATATTTCTGTCAGGTCATGTACCAGTTTGTGATCATCTTCTCCTGGCTGGAAATCCTCAGGCATCTGTGGAGCGGTAACGCTTTCCATGACATCAAGTATCAATACGGAATGATGTGCAGTCAGACTTCGTCCTCCTTCCGTTATTATGTTAGGATGGGGGATATTGTTGTTGTTGGAGGCTTCGACAAAAGTGTACACGCAGTCATTCACATACTCCTGAATGCTATAGTTTACACTACTCTCGCTATTGCTGCTTCGTGTGCCATCATAGTCAACACCTAGGCCACCGCCACAATCTACAAACTCGATGTTGCATCCCATTTGGTGTAGCTGAACGTAGAACTGTGCTGCCTCCTTCAATGCAGTGCTTATATGTCGTATTTTGGTAATTTGGCTTCCGATGTGGAAATGTATGAAACGCAAGCAATCCTTCAACTCCATTTCTTCCAGAATCTGCAGTGCTGTCAGCAGCTCTGTACTGTTCAAACCGAACTTGCTTGCATCACCGCCGCTTTCACTCCATTTTCCGCTTCCGCTTGAAGCCAGCTTTATGCGTACGCCCATGTTAGGCTTGATACCAAGCTTGGCCGCTGTTTCGGCAATGATTTTCAATTCTGGCAGCTTTTCGACAACCAGATAGATACGCTTACCCATTTTCTGGGCCAGCAGAGCCATCTCTATGAAATTCTGGTCCTTGTGGCCATTACATATGATCAGGCTGTCGCTATCCATATTAGTTGCAAGAACGGCATGCAGCTCTGGCTTTGAACCGGCTTCCAGACCCAGATTATAACGCTTGCCATGCGATATGATCTCCTCGACGACAGGGCGCATCTGGTTTACCTTAACCGGATAGATGATGAAATGCTCTCCTTGATAGTCGTACTCCTTGCCAGCTTTTAGGAAACAAGCATCTGTCTTCTGGATGCGGCTGTCCAGGATGTCAGGAAAACGCAACAGCATAGGAGCTGACACATGCCGGGTTTCCAAATGGTCCACAACTTCCTTCAAGTCAATTTGTACACCATTCTTCTTGGGTTCTACGTAAACATGGCCTTTGTCGTTGATTCCAAAAAAGTTTACACCCCATCCTTTGATGTTGTAGAGTTCTTCCGAGTCTTCAATTCGCCACTTCTTCATCTATACTGTAAATTGAAATTGATGATTAAAACTATATGCCTGTTGCCTGTCTCAGCAATCTGACACTCTCTCCTACTTTCTCGCGGGTTTCCAGCAGATCTACATTGAAAATAAATTGAGCCTTGGAATAGTAAGGTTCACGCTCCTTCAGCATATCCCGTATATAATCGGTCAGTTCCTCGGGTGATTTGTCCAGAATTAACGGCCGTACGGTCTTGCCCATTTTCAGGTGTGCAGCCAAAACCTCGGGACTTGCTTTCAGATATATTGTCGTGCACAGCGAGTTCATATAGTCCATGTTGTCAAAGAAACATGGCGTTCCACCGCCACAACTGATTATAATGTTCTCGAATTCCGCCACCTCATGCAGCATGCTGTATTCGATTTTGCGGAATCCCTCTTCACCGCGTTCCTGAAATATCTCAGAGACCTTTTTGTGAAAACGCATTTCTATGTACCAGTCCAGATCGTAGAACTGACGTCCCAGCTCCTTGGCTAAGGCATGACCTATCGTAGTCTTGCCTGCACCCATGTAACCGAGTAGGATAATACTTTTCACACGTATTTATTTTTTCTTCTTCTTTTGTGTCGGAGCAGGTGCATTGTTCACAATTTCCATACATTCCTCGTAAGTCAGTTCCTCTGCACGATCATGCATGGTCTTTGGGAGCTTGTAGTTTGCCTTTTTATATACAATGTATGGGCCATATCGTCCATCCAGAACCTCAAGGTCCTTGTCATCGGGGAATGATTTCAGATGCTTCTTGGCATTCTCCAAGCGCTGCTGCAGGATCATCTGCACAGCCTTCTCAAGCGAGATCTTCATAGGATCCATTTCCTTGGGGATGCTTATATACATCTTGCCGATATTGATATATGGACCATATTTGCCGGCACCGATCTTTACGATATTGCCATCAAATTCTCCAAGTTCACGCGGCAGACGGAACAGTTCCAGGGCTTCTTCAAGCGTAATGGTTTCCAGACTCTGTTCAGCCTTGAGCTGCGCAAATCGCGGTTTCTGCTCATTCTCGGTACTGCCTATCTGGACAACAGGACCGAAACGCCCGATTTTAACGGTTACCGGTTCGCCGGTCTTCGGGTCGTTGCCCAAGACACGTTCACCTACGCGATGTACGTTGTATGTATTCAGGCTCTGTTCTACCTTTGGCTCAAAATCCTGATAGAAACTGCGTATAACCTTTGTCCATTCTGACTTGCCTTCAGCGATATCATCAAACTCCTTCTCGACATCAGCAGTGAAGTTATAGTCCATAATTTCCGGGAAGCTTTCTTCCAGGAAATCGTTGACGACAATACCTGTGTCGGTAGGTAACAGTTTACTGCGTTCGGCACCTATGGTAGTCGTCTTTTCCTCGTCCAGGATGTTGTTACCATTCAGAGTCAGAGTACAGTATTGCACGCTTTCGCCAGGTTTGTCCCCCCTCACAACATATTCGCGGTCCTGGATTGTCGTTATGGTGGTTGCGTAGGTGGATGGTCGTCCGATACCCAACTCTTCCAATTTCTTAACCAAGGATGCTTCGTTATAGCGCAACGGACGCTGTGCAAAACGCTGTGTGGCAACAATCTCGTTTACCTGCAATCCCTGACCTTCCTGGACAGGTGGCAGGATATGATTATCATTGCTTTCGTCATTGTTTTCGTTGTCGTTGGTGGTTTGATAAACTTTCAGGAAACCGTCAAACTTAATAATCTCGCCCGCTGCAGTGAAAGCATATTTGTCGTTTTTGTTTTTTTGATTTACTATCGTAATCACAGTGCGCTCCATTTTGGCATCAGCCATCTGGCTGGCAATGGTGCGTTTCCAGATCAGTTCGTACAGACGGCGTTCCTGACTGGTACCCTGGATCTTTACACGGTCCATATATGTTGGTCGGATAGCTTCGTGAGCTTCCTGTGCACCTTTGCTGGATGTGTGGTAATTACGTGTCTTGACATACTCCTTTCCCATGCTTTCGGTAATCTGCTGTTTACAGGCTCCAAGGCACAGGGTAGACAGATTGACACTATCGGTACGCATGTAGGTAATCAGACCGTTCTCGTACAGACGTTGTGCAATCATCATTGTCTGGGCAACACTCAGTCCCAGCTTGTGTGCAGCTTCCTGCTGCAGGGTGCTGGTCGTGAACGGTGGCGCAGGCACACGCTTGGTAGGCTTGCTAACTATTTCACTTACCCGCAAATCAGCGTCCTTGCATGTTTCCAGGAAAGCCTCCGCTTTATGTTTCGTAGCAAAGCGGTGTGTCAGTTCAGCCTTTATCTCGTTGCCATCGTCAGTATACAAACTGGCTGTAACGCGGTACGAATCATCTCCCTTGAAATTGATAATTTCCCTTTCCCGTTCTACAACCAGTCGTACGGCTACGCTCTGAACACGACCTGCACTCAGTGCCGGCTTTACCTTACGCCACAATATCGGGCTTAGCTTGAAGCCTACAATGCGGTCCAGGACACGGCGAGCCTGCTGGGCATTGACCAGGTTGCGGTCGATGCATCGTGGATGCTGGATGGCCTCCAGAATGGCATTTTTTGTAATTTCGTGGAATACGATACGCTTTGTGTTTTTTTCATCCAGCCCCAATACCTGTGCCAGATGCCAGCTTATAGCCTCTCCCTCGCGGTCTTCATCGGAAGCCAGCCATACGGTTTCGGCTTCGGAGGCCATTTTCTTCAGGGACTGTACTACTTTTTGTTTGTCCGAGGGTATCTCGTATTCAGGTTCGAACGATTCTGTATCTATGCTGAAATTCTTCTTTTTCAGATCCCGGATGTGTCCGTAACTGGACTGGACCACGTAGTCATCACCAAGGAATTTCTCAATTGTCTTTGCCTTGGCGGGGCTCTCCACAATAACCAGATTTTTCTTCATATTCCAACGGATAATTGCGATTGTGCGGCAACAAAGATATAGGATTTTTCTCACTATCGACATGTTCTTTTTCTTTTTTTTCGTTAAAAAATTTCGCCTCTACATAATTTTATATATCTTTGTCTACGACAAAATTAAATGCTATATGATACACGAATTCAACGCCTATTTTCAGGCACAGACACCCATTATGCAGATGTACTGGATTATTGCTATTTTCTCCAGTGTTGTATTCATTGTACAGATGGTTCTCAGCTTCCTCGGAGTTGGCGATTCGGGTGATGCCAGCGATATTGATGTCAGTTTTGACGGAGACAGCGGTGGTGATGCCCTGGACCACAGCGGAGCCATGCACCTTCTCAGTATTCGCAATGTAATATATTTCATGCTGGGTTTCGGATGGAGCGGCATCAGCTTCCATCGTGCCATAGAGAACCAGATATTATTGGGCATTGTCAGTGTACTGATGGGATGTCTCTTTGTAGCCATATTCCTGGCTCTTTTTCGTCAGATGCTGAAGTTGCAGAGCAACGGTGCATTCGATATTAACGATGCTGTCGGCAAGGTCTGCCAGGTATATATGCGCATTCCCGCAGACGGCATGGGCAAGGTACAGGTCAGCTTTAATGGCAGCATCCAGGAGTTGGATGCGCGCAGCATAGGTTCCGATCCTATCCCATCCGGAGCAAAGGTCCGTGTCACAAGTGTTGTGGGCCGAGTATTGATAGTAGAAGAAGCTTGAATTTATAATATATAATACGTATGGAACTATTTGAAAATTTCGGAACAATGGCAGTTGTCATTGCTCTTTTGGTGGTAGCAATTATTGCTTTCCTTGCCAACCGTTATCGCAAGTGTCCCGCAGACAAGATCCTGGTAATCTATGGTAGTGGCAGTGGAAAACGTAGTAGCAACTGTGTTCATGGTGGCGGTGCTTTCGTGTGGCCCGTTATACAGGATTACGCATATATGAGCCTGACCCCGATCGGTATTGACGCAAATCTGACCAATGCCCTCAGCCGTCAGAACATCCGTGTCGACGTGCCATGCCGGTTTACCGTAGGTATAAGTACAGACCCCGAATATATGACGGCTGCTGCAGAGCGTCTACTGGGTCAGAATGCACAGCAGATTCAGGAAATGGCTCGTGATATTCTATTCGGTCAGTTGCGTCTTGTGATAGCAACAATGTCTATCGAGGAACTTAACAGCGACCGCGACAAGTTCCTTGAGGCCATAACGGCAAATGTCGAGGTCGAGCTGAAGAAGATAGGTCTGAAGCTGATAAACGTGAACGTAACCGATATCAAGGACGAGAGCGGTTACATCGAGGCACTTGGTCAGGAAGCTGCTGCCAAGGCCATCAACGAGGCAAAGGTCCGTGTAGCCGAGCAGGAGAAGGTCGGTGAGATAGGTAAGGCCGAGGCTGTCCGTGAGACACGCATCCGTACTGCCGAGGCAAATGCTCAGGCTGTAAAGGGTGAGAACGAAGCCAAGATTGAAATTGCCAATTCCGAGGCTAACCGTCGTGAGCGTGAGGCAGAGGCACAGCGTAAGGCTGTAGCAGCAGAAAAGGTGGCACAGGCTCAGGCTCTTGAGGAAGCATACGCAGCTGAGCAGAAGGCCGAGATAGCACGTGCAGACCGCGAGCGTGCAGCACAGGCTGCAAACGTTCTCGTCAGTCAGGAGACAGAGAAGAAGAAGACAATCATAGCTGCCGAGGCCGAGGCCGAGAAGAAGCGCGTGAATGCAAAGGGTGAAGCTGATGCCATTTACGCTAAGATGGAGGCAGAGGCCAAGGGTCTGTTCGAGATACTTACCAAGCAGGCCAGTGGTTACGACAAGATGATCCAGGCAGCAGGCGGCGATGCGACAAAGGCATATACGCTCCTCTTGCTTGAGAAACTCCCAGAACTTGTCAAGACTCAGGTAGAGGCTATCAAGGGCATCAATATCGACAAGGTAACCGTATGGGATGGCGGCAGCAGCGCAGACGGCAAGGGAGGTACAGCAAGTTTCCTGGCAGGTTTAATGAAGAGCGTTCCGCCTCTCAGCGACCTTTTCGATCAGGCAGGAATGTCCCTTCCCGAGTACCTCGGCCGGGCAAAGTCCGAACCACAGACACCACCTGTCGAAGAAACTCAGGAATAAAACAAATCCCAGTGACACAAAAAAAAGTCACTGGGATTGTTTTTTTCTTATCCCCAGAAGAAATAACTGAAGGCAACAGCTGCGCAGATACCGGCAAGGTCAGCAAGAAGTCCGCATACAACGCTATGTCGGAACTTGGTTATGCCTACACTGCCGAAATAGATTGCCAGGATGTAGAATGTCGTATCGGTGCTTCCCTGTATGACACTGGACAGGTGCCCTACAAACGAGCATGTGCCATGGCTTGTCCAGGTCTCAATCATCATGCCACGCGCTCCTGCACCGTTCAGAGGCTTGAGCAGGGCAACAGGCAGAGCATCTACCCATTCGCTGTTTATTCCGCAATAATCAACCAAATTGCGCATTCCCATCTGCAGGAGCTCCAGAGAACCGCTGGCACGGAACACACCGATTGCAACCAGCATTGCCACGCAATATGGTATAATAGTAACAGCCGTTTGGAAACCGCCTTTGGCACCTTCGATAAACGATGAGAAGACATTCAGTTTCCTGCGCATTCCCGAAAACATGAAAATGGCAATCGTACCCAAAAGAATCATGCTTGTCAGCAGGTTGCAGAAGTTCTGCACCTCATCGCTTGTCTCCATTCCGTGTATCGTCCAGAACAACGATGCTACGAGAGCTGCAATAACCGCAAACATAACCAGGAATGCACGGCGGAACAAGTTTATCTTCTGATACAGGGATACGATTATAAGACCCATCAGTGTGCTGCACATCGTTGTGAGCAGAAGCGGGATAAAGACATCCGTAGGTGTAGCTCCTGCTGCCGCCATAGCACTGGCACTTCCAAATTCCGTAAGCATAGCCTGCGAGCGATAGGCCATGATGCTTACCGGTATAATGGTCAGTCCACTAGTATTTAGTACAAGGAACATAATCATGGCATTGCTGGCAGTATCCTTCTTGTCGTTTATACTCTGCAATTCCTGCATAGCCTTCAGACCACACGGCGTTGCCGCATTGTCCAGCCCCAGCATGTTGGCCGAGATATTCATGAAGATAGCACCCAGTGCAGGATGATTCTTCGGGATATCCGGGAACAGCTTTGTCAGTACAGGACTCAGCACTTTTGCCAGTTTGTATACGAGACCGCTGTCTTCGCCAATCTTCAGCAGACCCATCCATAATGTCAGGGTGCCGGTCAGACCGAGAGTAAGGTCAAAGGCATACTTGGACATTTCGAAGGTCGAGTTCATCATCCCCGGCAATGTCTCGGCATCCCCCATGAACAACAGACGGGCAACGCCCACTATAATACCGATTAGAAACAGTGCGAGCCATACGTAATTTAGAGCCATTAAGATATTTCGGTTTATTGGTTTTTATAATAATATCACGATTAAAAGTCGCGATATTCGTCGTGTTGTGTTTTCTTGACAGCAATACATTCCATCTCAATCAGCCATGTGGGACGGCACACCGGAGCAAGAGTGAATACGCACGGTACGTTGGGGAAACGCTCGGCAAACATACGCTTGATGGTCGGATAGTCTGCTATATCACGAAGGTATACAATTATCTGCATGACATCGTCATATCCCATGCCGCCCTCTTTCAGCAGTTCCTCGACATTCTCCCACATACGCCGGGTCTGCATGATAACATTCCCAACATGCACGACCTGACCCATGTTATCTATCGAGGCAGTTCCCGAAATGTAGGCGTGGTCGCGGTCACCGAAACGGAACAACGTCCCTCGCTCGAAGGTTACGCCATACTCTATCGTCCTGTTCAGGTGACTGAGAGCATACAGATACTGTTGCTGTTCAGGCTCGAATCCCGTCATCGCATACGATCCGAACTGAATCAGCGCTCTGGGATCAGATGGATTTCCGCCAATACCGGTAGAGGAAATGTAATGCGTGTCCTGTGTAAGGCCGTTCGCTTCAAAGTTTTCACGACGTGCCACGACCAGACCCTTGTACTGGGTATCAACATCACGGACGAAGAACCATGTGCGAATGCAGTTCTCCGCAATGTTTGCCCCATACATCTCCAATGTCCTTTCGTACATGTCCAGCAAGTCCTGTGTCTGCTGGTAGCTTGTACCCGTATGGCTCATCATGCCCATCGTCCAAATCTGGCGATAGCCGTTGTGGCTGACTGCTGTCGAGCCAAGAGCGTCCGCATTAGCCTGTACCTCAGTTCCCCGTTGCAGGTAGACCCATAGTGCAACCTTGCTGCCATCCAGCGGCGGTTGTTGGATATACGAAACTGTGCATTTGCCATTGTCATCAATACAAGGCTTCTGGTTGGTGGCATCACTCAGGAAATAACGCTTGAAGACAGGATTTGCGCCCGCCATTTCATTGCTCTTCATCAGTAATGCCTCAGCACGGAGCAGACGTTCTATCTGTCCCGCAAACATCTCGTCACGAGGTTCAACACTGTACATAACATGCCATTCACCAACCTTACCGGCAGGCGCAAAGCACGACACCTCAATACGTACCCCTAAATCCTCAAGATACAATACCTTGTATTCCATTTCCGCGCACAAAGGTAATAAAAATTAGAAATTTTACAGCATCTGCCGTTAGTATTTTGTACCTTTACATCACATAAGGATACAAAAACATCAAAAACAGTCGATGGAAAGTTACTCAGTACCGGCAATTCACACACGCTCATGCACCATATTGGGAAACGAGGCGATGCAGACGCTGAACCGGAAGCGTGTGATAGTTTTCGGTGTAGGCGGAGTTGGGAGCTGGTGTGCGGAAAGTCTGGTCCGTACCGGTTTGACTCACCTGACAATAGTGGATAGTGATACTGTGTGTGTTACCAATTGTAACCGTCAGCTGATGGCTGTGAGCAGTACGATAGGGCAGTCAAAGGTCGAGGCTATGAAGCGGAGGCTGAATGACATCAATCCCGATGCCCAGATTACGGCATTGTCCACACGTTACACTCCGGAAAGCGCAGAGCAGTTCCATTTGGAAGAGTACGATGTGGTGATTGACTGCATTGATTCGTTGCCTGATAAGGCGGATCTGATTTTGCGTACCAGCAGGCTGTATCCCGATACGCTGCTGTTGTCGAGTATGGGTGCTGCGCTGAAAAAAGATCCTACCAAGATACAGGTTGCGGAGTTCTGGAAAGTGGAAGGAGATGCCCTTGCCAGGGCGTTGCGTAACCGTTTCAAGCGCAGCAAGCAGTTTCCTGCACACAAATTCCAATGTGTATATAGCAAGGAACCTCCGCTGCCTAACCTGGTGGAGGGTGATGGCAACGGAAGTCTGGTTCACATTACATCTATCTTCGGTATGATGTTGTCGGGACTGGCGATAGAGTTGTTAGTGGTTAAGGGTTAGTGGTTTAGCGGCAGGACCTTGCCCAGGAAGTAGGGTAGTTGCTTGCGCCACCACGGCCAGTCATGATCGACATCATATCCCCAGTAGTCAACCATGGCTTGGATTCCCTTTTCGCGCAGTATGGCATCCAGCTGTCGCGTGCTGTCGAGCAGTTCATCTTCCCATCTTCCCTGCCCGACACAGATAAAGATGTTGCATTTATTGTACAGGTCAATCCAGGGATGGTCCTTGGGCATCTGCCGTAGGAAGTCCAGCGGAGAATTGGAGTATGTCAGGTCATCGCTGTAGTCAGGGAAACCATACGAGGAACTGTACAATCCGCTAAGAGCAATGACTGTGTCAAAAACGTCAGGACGGCGGAAAAAGAAGTTGGCGGCGTGGAATGCGCCCATGCTGCAGCCAGTAGTAATAAACGTCTCGTCGGGGGCAATGCGCACGGCAGGTAGCAGTTCGTCTATAATGTAGTTGTACCAGCGTTCGTGCTGTTCGATGCGGTAGCGTGGATCGCTGGTGGTGTTACTCCAAGTTTCACCGTCTATGCCGTCGCAGCATATTACGCGTGCCTTGCCGGATTCAATCCACGGGGCAAGGATGTCGATCATTCCGAAATTCTCGTAATCAAAGAAACGTCCGTTCTGACTGGGGAATACCAGTATGGGATGTCCCTGGGTTCCGTATGTTTTGTATTCCATGTCGCGTCCCAGCGACTGACTGTAGTGTTTATGGTAATTCATATTTCTGTTAATTCGGGAAATGGTAATTATGCCCTGTTACATGTATCGTACAGGAACTCGTCGCGTTCTTCCTCGGTGCGGAAGCGGGCGATATATGCCTGGTCACCAATGGCAGGGGCCAATGCTTTGTCGATGCGCGGTGTCATGCACATTGCATAGCTGTATTTGTCCAGGATTTCTTCGTGGCTCATTACATACTGGCAATTGTCGCGACGACCGGCGTATACGCAGAAGTAGTCATTGGGGACTGCGTTGTCGGTGCGCTTGTCAAATGCTATCATGTCTGCCCATATCTTGTATACGTTCACGCTGTGTCCGAAGTTTATCATGTCTGGGGTATAGGCTCCTCCGGGACGCATGTTGACCTCAAGGGCAACAAAGTCGCCCTCGTTGCCAAGACCCTTGTGGGAACGGTCCAGCTGGAAAAATTCCAGGTGCACGAAACGGCTCTGTACGCCAAAGGCCTTGACTGTACGTCGACCCCAGAAACGCAGGTTCTCGTTAATGTCACGCTGAACATAGTAGGTGCTGTCCAGATTGTAGTTCACTATGTCTGCGATAGAGGGAGGACAGACGCACATGCTTTCGAACAGCGGATTACCCTTCGAGTCAATAATGGCATCGTATGTACAGATATTGCCGGTTACAAATTCCTCGATAACGTAACATTCTACATGAGGGGTCTCGCGGAAGAATACGCGCAATCCCATCTCGTCCTCAATCTTGTGGGCACCGCCTGCACCTACGCCAACGTCAGGCTTTGCAAATATTGGGTAGCCAGCCTCGTCTGCAAAGTGAAGGACAGCCTCCAGACCCTCGCTTGCCTTTATCTGACGAGCTGTACGTATACCTCCGGCAGCATAGTATTTCTTCATCTCGGATTTCTCCTTGATACTGTCGATGCGGTCTGTCTTTATGCCTGTGGTTATGTTGAAATCAGTGCGCAGGCGAGCATCCTGTTCCAGCCAATATTCGTTATTGCTTTCCAACCAGTTGATACGTCCGTATTTCGAGGCAAAGAATGCAACAGCACGATACATCTGGTCATAATCCTCCATGTCAGAAACACGATAATACTCTGTCAGCGCATTACGCAGTTTTTCGTTAAGCTCATTGTACGGAGCATCTCCAATGCCCAGTACATTTACACCATTCTCCTTAAGAGCCGCACAGAAATTCCAATAGTTCTCGGGGAAATGCGGCGAAACGAAAATAAAATTCATAGCTTATGTTTTTTTTAGTTTGCGCCTGACAAATATAGAATTAATATTTGAAAAATATGTAAAAACGCCCACATTATCTTAGAATGACATATATTTTTCGTACTTTTGCAGCCAGTTATGTTTACGCTGTTCCTTACAAGCAGTCCCTGCAACAATACCGATGGCGCAATTTTCGAAAAAAACGGATTGCGTGACGAATTGCTGCGTCAGGTTCCAACCGGAGCCCACGCCCTGATGGTAGCATCCGATCCCAGTGACACTTGCGGAAACGACATGACCAGTGTAGGATTGCGATGTACGATGGAGCGTGCCGGGCTCTCGTTCGCATCATGGAAAATACTGGACAGACGCAATCAGCATCAGGTGTCTGCTCTGGTCAGGAAATCAGACTTTATTATTCTATGCGGAGGCCACGTACCCACGCAACACCACTTCTTCAGCCAGATATACTTGCGCGAGGAACTGCGCGCTTTCCAGGGAACCCTGTTGACAATCAGCGCAGGCAGCATGAATTGTGCCGACATCGTCTACTCCCTGCCCGAATATCCAGGCGAGGCAATCAGTCCGTCATACCAGCGCTTCTTCCCCGGTCTTGGACTCACCAGTGTGCAGATTCTTCCCCATTATTATATGTGGAAGGGAGGCAAGGTTGATGACCTTCTGGTATATGAGGAGATTGCCGCTGAAGACAGTATTGGCCGCCGTTTCTATGTCTTCCCCGACGGAACCTATCTTTTCAGCAAATTCGGATACGAGGAAATCCGTGGCGAGGCCTATATCATAGAAAACGGCATATTCCGCCAAGTCTGCGAGGACGGACAAAAGGTGCTGCTGCCAATAATTTGAATTGGTGATATTTTTAAAAATTCGGAGCAAAATCTTCTTTCTTTTATTAAAAATATGTAAATTTGCGCTGCATTTGGTTCACAAAGCTATGCAAATAGCCGAGTGCTAAGATGGGAACGCAGTGAAAACCTGCGACATTACCCGATGCTGTAAGTCCTTTGTAAGGTAGTACAGATGCCACTGTGTAACGGGAAGGCGTATTACTTTCGGAACGAGTCAGAAGACCTGCCAATGCCAGCGTAGTAGAACCCTGCGGGATTACGGGGGACGAAATCAATGCTGATATGATACAACCGCACGCTATTTGCGTGCTATAATGCTATGTAGTCTGATGAGAAAAATGAATTACTATCTGCTGACTCTTGCAGTGCTGGCGTCCGTTGTGATAACGGAAGCCAGTGCGCAGAGTCTTAATTCACCCTATCTTAACAAAGTGTATGAATATGTGCCTGCCCCAGGACAGTTTATCAACACCATGCCCGAGTGGGAGGATGGTGATGATGCCGAGGCTATGGCTGCTAAGTGTACCGAACTGCTTTCCGATGAGGGCATGATATGCCTCGGAGGTTTCGGAGGCTATGTGACATTTGGATTTGATCATCCGGTAGTTAACGTTGCGGGCGAGTACGACCTGTACATTAGGGGTAATGCTTTTGCAGCTACCGGCATGACGGATGCAGGCAGTTCGGAGCCTGGAATTGTCATGGTCAGCCAGGATACCAACGGCAACGGTATTCCAGATGACGAGTGGTATGAACTTAGTGGAAGTGCAGACATAGACAGTATAGGCAAAGTGGTGTATAACTACAGTATAACCTATAAATACGCCGGTGAGAAGAAGCCTATCGCCTGGACCGACAACCAAGGAGGCAAGGGTGTTATGGTACGCAATGCATATCATGACCAGGAATATTTCCCGGCATGGCTTACTGGCGAAGGCACCCTGACCTTTACAGGCACCCTGCTGCCCAGGAATATGTACAAGGACGGTGAAACCGGCCAGTTTATTATGAAGTTCCTCCGCTATGGCTATGTGGACAACCAGCCTAATCTTATTGGCGGAGCGAAGAACGAGGCGTGCTGCTTTAACCTGGATTGGGCAGTTGACCATGAACGCCAGCCAGTTAAACTCAGTCAGATTGATTTTGTGCGTGTGTACTGTGCCATGAACCAGATTAACGGTCTTTTGGGCGAAACCAGTACCGAATTTGCGGGTGCCGAGGACCTGCACCCGTCAGCAGTACCTACAGCTGTGGTTGATATCGAGGCGTCATCAGCCCCGGAAACCGGTATATACTACGACCTGACAGGTCGCAGGACCAGCAGAAACGCCAAGGGCGTGCTCGTTAGTAACGGAAAACTTATTTTGAAATAACCTATATTATTAACTTAAATTTTTAGCTTATGAAGAGAATTCTTACTCTAATGTTTGCTCTTGTGGCTGCAATAGGCATTCAGGCACAGGGACAGATCAATCTTCATCTGACAGGATGTACCGCCGCCGATGGTAATCCTACAGAGTTAACAGATGATGACAGTTATGTCGAACTATACTTCAATGTAGAGAGCGGCTACACCTTTGCCGGAGCCGAGATTTCCGTAAAACACGGTGAGACAGAGTTCTCGGCAGAATACGGTGCATCTGCTGGGTACTATTATTTTGATGGCGGTTATCTGTTCTTAATGTATGACGACGACATTACAGAGGATTTTGATGTAACCATTACATGTAGGGAGGAGCAGGTCGGACCAGAACTGCCAGCAGTATTCTCGCCCGCAACCTTCGAGGATCTGGAAATCGCCGGAAACAGCGTATATCGCCCCGCATCATTTGTCCCCGGTGACAACAAGTGGCTCAGCGGTGCTGCACGTTTCAATACAAATGTAATGGACTGGAGCATGTACGGACTGGGCTATGGCTATTCGGCAACCCAGGCAGTCAGTTACGAGGCAGGCGTACAGGTTTCCGATGTAAGCGATTCCTTTCTGCCATCCGCAGTAGGAGCTGCCCAAGGTAATAACTACGCCACGATCAACATCATGAGCGCATTCGAGAAGATCAACTTCACGAAGACAACTCTCAGCGGTGTTGCCATTACCAATACGGCAACCAACGTATCTGCATTCATCAATGGCGACGGAATGAGCGTGGAAACAATA
>OMQX01000022.1 GCA_900313335.1 uncultured Prevotellaceae bacterium | reverse complement strand
AGACCCTGCAGAACGGTTCAGAGACAAGGCGTGCAAACAACTATATGGAGTTTAACGAGCTTGTCAAGAACGGTTGGACACCAACAGGTTACAACAACGCAAGATACAATGAGGACAAGAAGGAGTGGGAATACTATAATCCTACCAACACCGCAGCTGCTGCACAGCGCCGTGGCGAGAACAACACCTGTCCTATCGCCTATGACAAGGCCGGCAACATGCTTACCGACCAGAAGGGCAACCCGTTGCCTATGTATTATGTATACAACAACGATGGCGGTACACGATACCAGTTCAGCGGTGGTGACGCTATTTACGAAGACATAAACCATGACGGTCAGATTGACCGCTATGACATGGTCTATCTGGGCAATTCAAATCCCAAGTTCTTTGGTGGTGGCGGCTTCACACTGTTCTATGGCAAGTTCAGTATGAACGTAGGCTTGAACTTCCGTGTGGGCAGCATGGTCATCAACAATGCACGTGCTACATACGAGAGCATGCATGACAACAACAACCAGTCATACGCAACTACATGGCGTTGGCGCAAGAACGGTGATATCACACAAATGCCACGTGCCATCAACTACTATGGTACTGGTGTTCAGAGCTACAACTCCCTGCCAAGTGACAGGTATGTTGAAAGCGGAGATTTCCTGCGTATCCAGTATATTCAGTTCAAGTATGATTTCGATCCAAAGAAGATCAACTTCCTGAAGAAATGCGGCGTCAAGGTTCTGGGACTTTCTGCTTCAATCAACAACATTGCCTGCTTCAGCAGCTATACAGGTGTTGATCCCGAGGTTAGTCCAAATGGTTTCAATCCTGCAATCGACAATGCAAAAGTTCCACGTTCAAGATCATTTACATGTAGTGTAAATCTTGGTTTCTAATACATGAAGACAATGAAAAAATTTAATAATATCATAAAAATATCTTCCCTGGCAGTATTGTTATCTGGAGCTTTTGCATCATGTAACGATTTTCTGACAGTCTATCCTCAGGACAAGATTACCGAGGAGACATTCTGGGAAGACAAGCGAGACTTGGAAGGCGTGCGCTATGCCACATACAAGCAACTGGCATCCCAGGTCGAGAAGCTGATAATATGGGGTGACCTGCGCAGCGATGCCTATAAACAGAACACTGTAATAAGCAGTAGCCAGGGCAACCGTGACCTGTACCGCAATATAATTCAGGCTGACATTGATACTACCTGGTCAATTTACGACTGGAGCGGCATATATTCGGTTATTGGCTATTGCAACAAGGTAATCCAGCATGGTGACGAGGTCCTGGAGAAGGACAAGCAGTTCACTGCATCTGAATGGAAACAGATGAAGGCCGAGATGGTTACTATGCGTGCTCTCTCGTATTTCTATCTGGTACGTGCATTCAAGAACGTACCCTACACAACCAAGGTTGTAAACACTGATACCGAGGTTGAGTATTTCGAGCAGATGCCTGGACTTACAGTGATTGACGAACTTATAAAGGATGTCAGGAGTGTGGAAAACCAGGCACGCAACAGGTTCACCAGCAATCAGGACACCAAGGGTTTGATAACCAACGGTACTATCAACTGTCTGTTGGCTGACATGTATCTCTGGCGTGCGAGTATGACAGAATCCGGCTACGAGGACGTTAAGAACAAAAAGACAAAGCTCGAGGCGAAACTGCCGAAATTCGAGAATGACAGTATTGAGAAATACAACAACCTGATTGCTGAGGAACAGGATCCTCAGAAGATTGAATACTATAATCAGAGATTGGATGAGATCAGGGCTGATATCGAAGAGATGAAGGCTGACATCGAGGCTTTGGAAGCATCAATGACACAGCAGGATCCTGCACCATTCTATACTGCTGCTATTGAGTATGCCGACAAGGCTATATGCAAACTGGGCGACCAGTTTGACGAGGAGCAGAGGAATTCTCCAATGGCCAACCGCGACAATTATATTTCATGGGTTAATGCACCTTCGTTCGGACGTAGCGCAGGTCTTGACTTCATGTACAAGAATACAGTGGATGAGGTACATCATGGTTATGTCAACATGAAAGCCTACGATGAAATATTCAAGCAGCAGAACTCGAACGAGAGCTTCTTCGAGCTTCAGTTCAGCAGCACAGACTCACGAAGCAACTCATCGGTCAACTCATTCTGGGGCTATAGTGAATCTGCACATCTTGTAACTTCGTACAGTGAGGACAACCGTCAGGATATGCGTCACTGGTTCAGTGCCTGGAAGAATATTGACGGTGTAAAGAACAGCGTGGACTGGTATTGCCTGAAATGGATGAAGGCAGAACCTATCTTTGAAGAGAACATAGGCAAGGCCGAAGTAAAAATCACAATAAAGGCAACGAGTGAGACCTATAATAACTGGATTATATACCGTCTGAGCGATGCTTTGCTGATTGAGGCCGAGGCTGCAGCATGTCTTGGTGAACTGGGTGTCAACAAGGATGCAAATGAGACTCTGTGCAAGAAGATTCTGCGCATGGTGAACCGTCGCTGGTATGTAGATGTTGTGAACGGCGGTGAAATCGAGTTCGACCTTGACAAGAACCTGAGGGGTACACTGGAATCGTATGAAGGCGATTTCTATACCGACAACTGGGTTACAAACGTCATGAAGACCCGCAAGATTGAGTTCATGGGTGAAGGCAAGCGCTGGTTTGACCTGGTACGCTGGGCTGAGCGTAACAACGAGGGTGCTACCAAGCATGAGACTGATCCTTCGAAGGATGAGGATCCAGGCATGGTACAAATGTTCAACACATTCATGAACGGTATTACCGGATATGAGACAGCACGTAACCGCTGTGTTAACATGTGGGGTTTGTACTGTCCAATTTACGATATGGAAATCAAGGCTTATCGCGCAGGTCATGCTCAGGACAAGATTTCTCAGAATCCGATATGGAACAAATCTAAATATGACAGATAATTGAGGAGGACTAAGAAAATGAGAAAGACAAATATTTTTAAGAAAGCATTTCTCCTGATGCCATTAATGGCTGTTGCGGTTCTCTTTCAGAACTGCACAGAGAAAATTGACGATTCAGCACGTTACGTATTCGAAGGAAACACAATTCTCAGTTATCTGGAAAACCAGGTGAAGGAAGACGTAAACGGAGAAAAGGATACTATTTACAAGGAATACCTGGATCTTCTGCACAAGGTTGCAATCAGCGATCAGTCCGAATCAACCGTAGCTCAATTGATGTCGGCACGTGGCAACTACACCTGCTTTGCTCCGACAAACGAGGCTATTCAGGCATATCTTGAGGATCTGGTTGAACAAAAGAAGATTTCGATACCTTCATGGGATGCTCCCGAGTTCATTGCGGATCCGAAACTCCTGAAGGAAAAGCAGGAGCAGGTTGTTCTCAATTCAATCATCGACGGTGGTGATGACAACACTCCATATCAGGTAAGCTATTTCAGTGAACGTGCAGAGCGTGCAGAGTTGATAGGCCTGCCCAACATGCTTGACAACAAACTGCAGGTTTTCCTTACTGAAAACTATACCTGGCCGGAGGGTGTTGACCCCGCAGAGATGAAGGAAATGGGTAAATACACCATCGAAGGTGCTGTTGTTGATGGCAAGAACAATGACATCTATACCATCAACGGACGTGTACATCAGGTACATCAGGTAATTGCTCCAAGTACAGAAAGCCTGGGCCAGTATTTCGAGAAGGTCCTGGAGGATAATGAGAAGGGCTACTATGTTTATGCTGCCCTGACTCAGGCCTGCGGACTGCTTGATGAACTGAAGAAGACCGAGGATACATATTATTTTACTCAGGTTCAGACCGGTGCAATCAAGGATCTGCCTAACCATAACACCGAGGGTAAGCCTGGTTATCTGCCCAACCGCCGATACATCGGCTATACCCTGTTTGCAGAACCAGATAAATGGTGGGAAGATTTCGTGGGTATCCATATTGACGAGAACACCACACCTGATGATATAGTCAATGCTGTCTACAGCTATGTTGAGAACAACGGCTATTATAAGCAGAATGGTGCCACATTTGGCAAAACCCCAGATGATCTGAAGAAGAGCAGCAATATTCTGAATCAGTTTGTCACCTACCATCTGCTGCCCGCACGTATTGCCAATGACAAGTTGGTTATCCACTACAACGAATTGTGGTATAATCCAACTGACAAGGTTAAGCAGGCTTCGGTAATGGACTACTACACAACAATGGGTATGCGTCGTCTTCTGAAGACATACGAGGCAAACAGGACATTTGGTGACAGGCGTCAGAACGTAGTATGGCTGAACCGTATTCCTACTCTGGACAATGGCCGTCACGGTAATTACACGGAAAACGGAGAGCCGGTATATACTGGCATTGAAATCAAGACTACAGATATTAAGAAGGTCTACAACGCCTATATCTATCCCATTGAGGACTGTCTTTACTTCAATGACGAAACTGCGAACTACCTTGCGAGCGAGCGTATGCGAATGGATGTTACCACTTTCTTCAAGGAACTGATGACTAACGACATGCGCTGTAACGAGAATGATGATGACCGTAACTTGCGTAGAGGTATCCCGACAACCAAGGACTTCAGTCCAAAGGAGAGTGGAGAAAACGGTTGGAGTTCTTATTTCGATGATTGCGAAATCGGAGAAAACTCGAGGTTCTACTATCTGACTGGACGAATGTCCAAGACATATTCCTGGCATAACTACCAGGGTGATGAGCTGAATGTAATCGGTCAATACAAACTGACGATGAAATTGCCACCAGTACCAAAGGATGGTATGTACGAGATACGTTTCGGCGTAAGTACTTCGGCACAGCGTGGTATGTGTCAGGTCTATTTCGGAACGAACAAGAATGCACTGCCTGCAGCCGGTATACCTCTTGACCTGCGAAAGGGAATGGAATACTGGTACATACCGGGGACGCCGCTTACTAACTATGGCTATGCAGTTGATGACCTGAACGATGACGAGGCAAATATCGAAGTAGATAAGAAACTGCGCAACAATGACCTTATGAAGGCTCCTAACAGCTATTACAGAATAGGCCAGTCTATAACGATGCGTGCAGAATCATCAAGCTCATATAGTATTGCCCGTCGTATTATCATACGTCAAAATCTGGAGGCTAATCAAACCTATTACATCCAGTTCAAGAATGTACTGGATGATGAGGGAGCACAGTTCTTCATGGACTATATCGAATACTGTCCAAAAGAGATCTATGACAATCCAACTCAGCCAGAGGATATCTGGTAAACTAACACTAACCTAAACTCTATATCATATATATTATGAAAATAGGAAGAAAATATATTGGTATCCTCGTAATGGGAGTTGCATTGACTGTCGTTCCGTCATGTACTGACACGTGGAACGAACACTATGCTACTGAGGATATCTATACCGCGAAAGAGACTATATGGGAGACCATCGAATCACGTGGAGATATGCAAAACTTCGCTGAATTGATGAAGCTTGCAAAGTTCTATCGTGACGAGAATCATCCAGCTTATACTATCAACGAGCAGGGCGAAAGGGAATATTACACCTATGCAAAGCTCCTTGACGGATACACTGCAGTAACGGTTTGGGCCTTTACCGATGATGCCCTCAGTGAAGATGAGTGGAATAAATGGAAAGACATGGCAATTAATGACGGCTATAATTTCCAGCAACAGTTTATTGGTAACCACATGTCATTGGCACGCCGTCCAATGACATTCACAGGTGTCCAGTCCGAGAAAGTCAGACTGGTCAACAATAAGCTTGCAGAACTGGACTACGCTGAGTCGACATTTGCCAATGTAAAGGTTGTAGAAGCCAACATAGGTACAAGCAACGGACTGATGCACATCATCGAGAAGCCGTCTGAGTTTGACTACAACATCTATGAATATATCAAATTCAGCAACGTAGACTACCTGAGCAAGTTCAGTGAGTATTTCGTAAAGCGTGATACAACCTATTTCCTGGCAAGTTCCAGCATCGAGGGTCTTCCTGATGAAAACGGCAATCCTACTTATGTGGACAGCGTTTACTTCATGGACAACATGAACTTCAGGATAAGCTCTTATAATCCGACGGATGCTGACGCTACCGATGCATGGATGAACAACCTGAAAATGATGAAAGCCCATGTGAATGTCGAGGACTCTGCGTATATTGTCGTCATTCCTACGGACCAGGCATGGGATGCTGCCGTCAGCAAGCTTACTCCATATTATAACTACGTAAGCACATATCCGCGTATGGACAAGCTCAAGCAGGAGAATGCCCGTTCGACAAAGAACATGAGCATCCTTGGTGCAAGAAAGGCATACATGACAACCGACGGATCGGCTTATGAGACAGTGGACTCACTGCGTGATGTCAACATTACCATGGATATAGCAACACCTATGGCATTCAACCTGAATGAACAGCCACAGCTTGAAAAGGGTGTGAAATGGACAATGGAGGACTTCCTCCTGAATAGCGGCTATCTGGAATGTGAATATCTGCTGAACACCTTGGGCGACACTATCTTCAATATCGCAAAGGACCCGCAGCACCGTGGATGCGATTTGTCCGTACTGTTTGCAGGTGTACAGAAGAAGATGAGTAACGGCTATGTAATCGAAGCATCTACATGGAACGTTCCCGAGGACATTTGGAATCGTGCCATCGATGTAGAATGTACGTTCAACGACTATTACAAGTCCTCGGCTACCCTGTATGCCATCAATCCGATGAACAATACGACAGCTAAGAGCTGGATTGACAAATACGGACGTCTGAGCATGCAGAATTACATGCACTGTTACGGAACAGGTACCAGTACAAAACCTGACATCGCATTCCCTCTGGCAGGAAGCAAACAGGGATCGGCCTATGCAATGAGCGGTCAGAGGTATAACATCAAGGTGGTAATGGTTCCACGCTGGTATGAAGACAGTCAGGACACGCCTATATTCTATAAGGTCAATACAGAGACGAATCCCGAGACCGGCGAGCTTGATACTCTCAGTATCGAATACCAGCACAACCTGATGACATTCACACTCTACTACTGGACAGAGGCAATGATTGCCAAGAATGACTACAGGTACACTGCTCAGCAGAAACTGGAAAAGAAGGACGTATATTGGAATGGTGAGAAAGTTGACACAATAACTGTATTTGAGAACGTAGAATTCCCCGTTACATACAAGAATCTGCGCAATACATATCCAATACTGCGCATGCAATCGCAGGGATATACAAGAGGCAAATGTCCATGTGAGAAGAACAATGATCCCCATCACTCAACATACTTCAACATCGACAGGATCATTCTCGAACCTGTGAAGTAAGTTAATGTCAAACAGTAATAGCAATTTACAATGAACAATACAATTAGCAAAAACCTGATGAGCAGTATTCGTCGCACTGGCATCTGTTTCCTGGCATTGGCTGCGTTTGGCATTTCATCTGCTTACGCACAGGAAGCACAGCAGGACGAAGAGACCGTAAAGGTCCGCAAGGTCAAGAAAACTGCTCCTGATTATGAGACACGTGTAGTCAAAGGACGCATCACTGACGCAGCTACAGGCTCTCCCATGGGAGGTGTACGCGTACAGGCACTGGGTATGAACCGCTATTCGACACTGACGGAGGAAGACGGTACATACGAGGTAAAGATTCCTGTATTCCTCAACTCGATGTATATATATGCACCGGAGTATAATCCTCTGCAGGTTGCAATCGTTGAAAACGTTGACAACGACATTAAGATGATTTCATCCACATTCAATGGCTTCTATGGTGAGGATACCGAAATTACTGCAAAAGGTGCTACTACATTGTCCGAAACCAGTTCCATCACTGTTGAGACAGATATGATGAAGAAACTGGCTGGTGACATCAATATCGTACAGAGGAACGGACTGCCAGGTCAGGGTGCATACATGACCATCCGTGGTATAAACAGCATCAACTCAACCTCACAGCCCCTGGTAATCCTGGACGGCAACATGATTGACATGCAGTATGACCGCACGGCATTGCACGAGGGATACTACAACAACGTGCTGGCTGGTCTCGATCCTGATAACATAGATAAGATTGAGGTTCTGAAAAACGGTACTGCCCTGTATGGTGCTAAAGGTGCAAATGGTGTAATCGTAATCACCACAAAGCGTGGTAAGAGCCAGGCTACACGAATCAACGCACGTATATATGGAGGCGTAGAGCTGATTCCGAACAAGATTGAGGTGATGAACGGTCCGCAGTACACCAATTACCTGAGTGACCTGATTCCTACGATCAAGGACATGAACAACTACAAATTGAATTCATTTGTGTTCCTGGATCAGAGCCCTATCAATTTCTACCGTAATGTTTACAACAACAACACTGACTGGCAGAAAGATATGTACCGTGCTGCCGCAGCACAGAACTACAAGGTAAGCGTTGAGGGTGGTGATGACGTAGGTATGTATGCCCTGTCACTGGGCTATACTGACGCCAAGAGCACGATGAAGGAAAATGACATGAGCCGTCTGAACCTGCGCTTCAACACTGATATCAAGATTGGCAACAAGATTACAACTGCCCTTGACATCAACTATAACCAGACCTCGTACAATATCCTGGACAACGGTTGGAGCGAGAGCTACAAGAATCAGAACATAGGCTCGGTAAATGTACTGGGACTGGTTACTGCCCCATTTATAAGTCCGTATTCATATTATGTCGATCAGACTGATCCTGACAATGTTCAATTGTTGCTTTCAAAGGAATGGGCTGGTAAGTATGCTGCGGAAATCAATGATGACGATATCCGCAAGAAAAACTACTACATCAAGGATCCGTTTGCATTTACCAAGGAACTGAAGGAGGTTAACGAGGTAACACGTAATCCATACTGGATTCTGGAGAATGCCCATGGTAAGAACAAGAACTATGCCGAGATGACCAATATCGGCATCAATGTTCAGCCCAAGTATCAGATTAACAAGGAGTGGGCAATCTCTGACCGCTTCAACTTTAACCTGAGCCGTAACAACGAGAAGTATTTCCTTCCTTCGAACGGTGCAACACCTTATGCCCTGACTGACCTTGGTACGATACACTCTGTATTGAAGAGCCAGTTCACGAAGCAGACCACGATTAACAATGACCTGCGTGTTGAATACAAGAACCAGTGGGGTGCACATACTTTTGCAGGGTATGTAGGATGGCGTTTTAACAAGTATGACTATTCCTACTCGTATCTGAGCGGATATAACAACGAGAACGACAAGTTGCCTAACATATCCAAGAACATGCAGTTCGTAAACTCAAGCGGTGTAAACGACACATGGAAGGATATGACATACTATCT
This sequence comes from uncultured Prevotellaceae bacterium, assembly GCA_900313335.1. Classification (GTDB taxonomy): domain Bacteria; phylum Bacteroidota; class Bacteroidia; order Bacteroidales; family Bacteroidaceae; genus Physcousia. The sequence goes on along the minus strand of OMQX01000022.1, from coordinate 11,852 downwards.
CGATGCTACCTACAACTATGCTAACCGTTACTTCGTGAACTTTACAGCCAGTACACAGGGAAGCAGCCGTTTCGGCAAGAACACGAAGGAAGGCATGCATATTGGCGGTCTCAGCTGGGGCTGGTTCCCATCCCTGCAGCTGGGCTGGATCCTGACAAACGAGAAATGGTTTAAGCCAAAGGCATATGGAGTCAACTATCTGAAGATGACATTCGGCATTGAGCTGAACGGTAATGACAATATTGACTACTATGCTGCACGTACATACTGGAAGACTGAGCAGGTATTTGAGAATGTATTCGGCAAATACCTGTCGAACATCGCAAGCAGCTCACTGCAGTGGGAGACTGTCCGCAAGATTAACTGGGCACTTGAAGGTTCGTTCCTGAACAACCGCCTGCAGGCACGTGTGGACCTGTTCTGGAACAAGACCAGCAACATGCTTACAATGCGCGACCTGTCAGATCAGTACTATGTAGCAGGTATATCCAAGTTCTGGACAAACGAAGGCGCATTGACCAACAAGGGCTTTGAGTTCAAGGTTAATGCAGCCCTCCTCAACTCGAAGAACTGGAAGTGGGAAATGGGTGCAAGCCTGGGTCATTACAATAATGTCATAACAGAGCTCCCAGATTCCAAGGACAACACAATCGAGCTTTGGAAACGCGACGAGAACGGTGTGAAGGAGTTCAAGACCGGTGAACTGAGAGGATTTACTACCAGCGCATACGGTGACAACAACATCCTGACAGCTGTCGGCTATAGTGCAGGTACATTCTATGGTTGGGAAGTTAACCGCATGACTGCAAGCGGTACAGGTGTATTTGCCAGTGCCGATGAAGCATCCACTGCCGGCAAGTACGGCTATCTGCGCTATTACACAGGCGTAGCAGGTCAGTATCGCGAGTTTGGTCCTGGTGACATGGCATTTGTAGACCAGAACGGTGACGGCTGGATTGACGAGAGTGACAAGGTTGCCCTTGGCAATGCAATACCTGACATCTATGGTAATATCTTCACAAACGTAACTTGGAAGAACCTCCGCATGGATGTAATATTCAAGTACAGCCTCGGAAATGACATCTACAACTATCAGCGCGCAATGCTTGAGTCCGGCAATACGACATACAACCAGACAACAGCAATGACACGCCGCTGGGCCTATGAGGGACAGATTACCGATGTTCCACGTGCATGCTACACCAACAGTGACAACTATGTTGCCAACGAGCGCATGAGCTCACGCTGGATAGAAGATGGCAGCTACCTGAAGATGAAGAACGTTCGTCTTACATATACAATTCCATACCACAACAACTGGCTGCAGGGATTGAAGGTATGGGGCGAAGCAAACAATGTATTCTGCCTGACTAAGTATTTGGGAACTGATCCGGAGACAAGTGTAAACAACAGTACACTCTATCAGGGCATCGACGTAGGTCGTATCCCAAGCGGTCGCAGTTTCAACCTTGGTGTAACAATTAATCTGTAATCTATAATATGAAGACAAAATCTATTATAACCTTGCTCTGTCTGTGTATGGGGCTGAGCATGGCCACCACATCCTGCGAGGACATGATGAGCGCAGACAGCGATCGCTATTCGTATAGCGTAGCTGGCGATACTCTGTACTCATATTGGGGTATACTGAAGGGTCTGCAGAATCTGGGAGAGCGCTATGTAATATTGGGCGAATGCCGTGGAGACCTGGTAGACGGTATTCCTGATAACGGAGAAAGTTTCATTTCCGACAGTATCAATGCCATCCTGACATTCGGTCTGAATGGAGATACCGAGGGAATAAGGGACGGTGCGTGCCGCTATCTGAAAGTCAGCGACTACTATCAGGTTATCAACTCGTGCAACGCGTATCTGGCAAGTGCCGATACACTGAAGAAGACCTCGGGTGGTGTTAAATACATGACTCGTGAATTTGCCCAGGTTCAGGCCATACGTGCATGGGTATACATGCAGCTTGTAATCAACTATGGCGATGTTCCCTTCTATACCAAACCGATGCTGTCTACTGACGATATCGAAAAATTTGATACCAAGGATGCCGAGAACCGCGTAAATGCCGGTAATCTGTACCAGAAGCTGGAAGAGGAGTTGATTAAGGCATACAACATAGAGATCACTCCTGCTCCCTATGGTGGTTTCCCACAGTACATGAAATATGGCTATACCACACTGGTATGCGAAAGCACCAAGGCTATGTTCCCATGTGCACTGGTACTTGCAGACCTCTATCTGATGGGTAACCAATATGAAAAGGCTGCACAGTATTACTACAACTACCTGTATGGCCAATATGGCGGTGTACTGCCGACAGGCTATTACTCCACAGCATATCGCGATCAGGGCGAGGAACTGCACGGATCTGTTACTGGCATGCCATGGCGTGAGACAGGCCGAACAAGCAAGACTGAAGAAGCTGTTACTGCTATTCCATCAAGCACAAACGGCATGTGGGGTACCGTACAGCGTGGTGTGAACGACCTGTTTGGTTTCAAGGCAACTATCAGGCAGTCTACAGGCAAGGACTCTGTTACAACAGCATCCATTACCCTTGCACAGAACTGGGAGCAGCAACTATCACCAAGTGCAGGCTATGAGGAACTGCGCAAGTCACAACAGTATGAGGCATATATCTGTTCTAACCTGAACGATATTGACGACATGACAAAGACAAGCCTGCAGGTACTGGAAGACGTAGGTGATGCCCGTGGTGTTCCAGGTGAACGCGGCAATGGCTACATCAGCCGCTTTGGCTCGGGCGATTATATTATCGGCACTACACAGTACAAGACGTACGTGATGAAGCAGAATCCTTATGTGGCATTCTCTACGGTTTATCCCCTGGTATACCGCAAGAGCCAGATCTGGCTGCGATTTGCCGAGGCACTGAACCGTGCAGGTTTCCCTGGATATGCCTTCGCTATCCTGAAAAACGGCCTGACAAAGAACCAATACTGGCTGCCTACCAAGGAGAATGATTTCCTACCCAACAAGTACTACATTTACTACACATACGAAGATGCTGAAAACCAGCTCGTAAATATTCCTGCGGATTACGAGGATATAGATGTGTGTCAGGTAACAAACGAGGAAGTTGACGAAGAGGCTTATGAGAATGACATAGAAGCATTGAACAGATACCTCGAGGACAACGGACTGATTCCAGAAGGCAAGACAATCGAGGACCTGACCATGGTAATCGGCGGAATAGTTGAGGATGCAGGCTACGCAAACTTCATGTCTGACGGACCTGGTTGCAACATCATCTGTAACTATATCAGTCTGGATGAATTCCACAGGACTCCGTCATGGCTGAACTTCCAGGACGAGAGCCGCTTTGCAGGTGCAAAGAATCTGCCAATCAACTTCTTCAGCAACTGGCCTCTGACGCCCTATGATGCACTGATGACATACTCTTATCCCAAGGAGGGATTGTCCGAGGGTGAGTATATGGTTCGCGGTATTCATCAGAAAGGCTGTGGTCTGCTGAAGTACAATGAGCGCAATTCGGTTTACAATTTCGTTGATCAGGTTAACCTCAAGCTGGAGGCTGCCGGTAAGCCGACGCTGACAAGAAAGGAGATGTACGACCCTGCTAATATGGCGGATGTACAGGAAGCCATGGAGGAACTGATTGTTGACGAGGAGGCTCTGGAGCTCGCTTTCGAGGGTAGCAGATTCTTTGACATCCTGCGTGCTGCCCTGCACCGTGGAAACGGCACTCCAGACATGGCGTTCATCAAGTCCAAGATTGCCAAGCGCGACGCAACTGCAAGTACATGGGCAAGTAACCTGACAGAGAAGAACATCTACCTGCCTCTGCCTGACAACAGCAACCGTTAATCCCCTACCCTGCTTTTTGCAGAGTAAAAGGATAAATCACCAAGTCCCCGCATCATTGATGTGGGGATTTTTTTTATTATATAAACGTGAATCTAAAAAAATTTCATTATCTTTGATGCGCGGAATTATCAGAATATGCATCCGACAACTGGAAAGTACACAAACTAAATTTCTTGAAATATGAAAATCAAAGTGCTATTGGCATCAATGCTTTTACCTGCAGTCGTGTCCGCACAGACATTCACGCTGGAAAACGAAGCACCTGCCAACCCTGAAAACGAGCCTCTGCCATGCCACCCTGTGCCTTCGGACAGACAGGTAAAATGGAATGAGACTGAGTTCTATGCATTCTTCCACTACGGAATGAATACGTTCACAAACATGGAATGGGGATATGGTGACGAAGATGAGAGCAAGTATGCTCCACTTGGCAAACCCAATCCTGAGCAATGGGTAACCAGCGTCAAGGCTGCCGGAATGAAAGGCGGTATTGCCGTTGTAAAGCATCATGACGGTTTCTGCCTATGGCCTACAGCAACCACGACACATAACCTGACCAATGGTGGAGGTCAGTATCACAATGTCAATATCGCCGAGGAATTTGCCAAGGCGAGCAAGAAGCACGAGATGAAATATGGTTTCTACGTATCACCTTGGGACCGCAACAGCGCATACTATGGAACTGACGACTACGTTACAAAAGTATTTATCCCACAGTGCGAGGAGCTGGCAGCATACGGCAGTGACCAGTTCGAGATGTGGTTTGACGGTGCCAATGGAGGTGACGGATACTATGGAGGTGCAAGGACGACACGCAGTGTTGATGCAAGCATCTATTACGACATACCCAACCTGCGTGCAAAGGTTCATAGGATTGCACCTGACTGTGTAATGTGGGGTGTAGGTGACGAAGCTCGCTGGATTGGTAATGAGCAGGGCTATAGCGCCAACACCTGCTGGGCAATGGGTAATAGTGAGACCGGTGACATCAACGGCTGGTACTGGCATCCGGGTGAGAGCGATGCGAAAGCAACCAACTCCGGATGGTTCTGGCATAGCGGTGAGGGCATAAAGAGTGCATCACGCTTGTTCCCAGATGTATCTTGAGACGGTCGGTCGTAATGCAACGCTTATCCTGAACTGTCCGCCTAACAACTACGGCGTCTTGCCGACACAGACGGTCAACACGCTTAATGAGCTTGGTGTAATGCTTCATGAGCGTTTGGCTGTGCCTGTATATGGGATGGACGAGTCTAATGCTGCAAATGATTTTGCAAAGACTGCCCAGATCGTAGTCAGCGATGAACGTACAGGCGGCAACTATGGTATCTCGAACCTGACTGACGGAGACCGCAAGACATATTGGGCTACCAACGACAATACTATAGAGGCAAGCATTACACTGACATGGTCTACTGCTCCAACAGTCCGCTATCTGGTCCTCCAGGAGCCGATTGAACTAGGTCAGCGTGTCAAGGACTTCAAAATCGAATACACACAGAACGGGTCTGACTGGCAGGAGATGGCAAAGGACATCACTACAACAGTAGGATACAAGCGTATTATTCCATTGAACGGAAGCACAGAAGACAGCTATGGCAATGGATACAAGGTCCGTGCAATGCGAATCACGATACTTGACAGCCGTGCATGTCCGCTTATTTCCAATATAAACGTATATTAATCATCAACATATAAATAAAACAGAACTATGAAGAAGTTTTTATTTTCAGCGTTGATGGTTACTGCACTCAGCGCAAGCGCACAAGTCGCAAGCATAAGTTTTGAGACACAGGACTTCAAGAATGTGAGCGTCTATGACAATTGGGAGAACTCTCCTTTCCGCAAAGGAACGTTACATGGCAATGCCAAGGTAGTAGACAATCCGAATACAAATGTTGATGCGACCCTTGGTACCGCTCCTAATCCAACGGCCAAAGTGGTAGCAGTTGAACGCAGCAAATATGGTAGCAATACATTTGGTGTACGAATTGACCTGAACGAACCTTTCCGTCTGACCAAAGACTTGCAGTATATCCATATTATGGCTCTTCTGAAAGACAAACCTGTTGACAGCAAGCTGATGGTAATAGGTCTTGGCAAACGTGTAGAGGAAGAATGGAGCTGGCAAGACGGTACGGACGAACAGTTCTGGGCTCTGTCCACAGGCAATGTAAATGCCCAGAGCGGCTGGCAGGATGTAGTATGCTCGTTCAAGGGTTTCAGTTATACCAAGGCTGCAAAGCCAAACAACGGTATTGATATCTATTCGCTGGTTATTGTTCCTGATGTAAGTTCACCGAATGCAGACATGGAGAACTGGGCGGCATATTTCGACGAAATAGTTGTAGACAATGATCCTGCAAAGCGTTTCTCTACCGAGAAATATGCAATTTCATTTGACAAGGATGCCCTGGTTACACGCACAGACCGTCATCTGGACGGAATCGGGCTTACCGAAACAGGAGGCTCGCTACAGTCTGTTTCAGGATTGAACAAGTATTTCTATAATGATGTAACCAAGACCTCTCTGTTCTCGGCAACGGCAGGCAAGAGCATTACCCCTAAGGTTAACTATACAGGTACCTACATGGGTGCTTATGTATATACCGACTGGAACAGCAACGGCGTATTTGAGGCAGAGTCCGAAATGATTGCGACCACAGGTGCTGGGAATACAGTTAAGAATGCAATGGCTGCGTTTACGATTCCTACAGCTACACAACCAGGATTCTACCGCATGCGCTACAAAGTAGACTGGAGCAGTACGGATCCTGCAGGTAATAGCAGTTCGAACAACCTTATTACAAACAATGGTGGTGGCATTACGGATGTCATGCTGGATATCCATGAAGCCAATGTTATCGTAAACCAGTCACAGTTGAACGGCAACATCTACCTGAATGACGGAAACAACACTGTCCTCAGCGACTATTCGCATCCTTACGGAACGACAATGTCTGTCAAGATTGTACCTGCCGAGGGATTTACGCAAAACGGATTCACAATCCGTTACGGATATGATGTTGACATGAATACTCCACAAACAGACGACAACGGCAATCCTAACTATATCGAAGTAGTTGTACCGGCAACGGCAATCAGTGCCGGAAACACCTACAATATTCCTGCTGAATACATGCGTGGAGGCAAGGTGATGCTAATGGGCGACATGCAGTCGATAAACGAATTTACCGTAGTTATTATCGGAGCACCAGAAGGTCAGGGCTCTGTAACATATGCAGGAAAGACATATACCAATGGTCAGGTTATCGAGGCTAGCCAGTTCTTCAGTGCTGATGACGTGGAGGTCAATCCGGTTGACGGATATGCAGTCAAATCAAAGGAGTTGGTAGACAAGACTATCACAGTGACATATGCAGAGATTAAGAATGGCGATAGAATAACAGCACTTTCCCAGCTTTCAAACTCAAAGGCATACTACATACACTCCACCAACGGCGAGGGTTATTTCTGCTATAATCCCAACGTTACGACCAAGTATGTCAGTCTGCGAGGTGTCACAAAGTCCGGAACTGTCGGCAACAGTTCCTACAGGGATGCCATTGATCCGTTTGACAAGGACAACTCATGGCAGATCCTGAAGGACGGGGAAAAATATTACCTGTACAACGTTGGTCAGAAAAAATATGTTACACGTAGCGGACGCGACTACCAGTTCACAGATGACATGGTGGCCTTGGACGGCATACGCGACGGAGGAAACGGAGTATTTGCCATACATGCAGGCGGGAACATGAGCGAGAGCTCCACGTACTATGCCTGTATCGTAATGGACACTGCACCACAGGGCGTACGCAACTGGACTTACAGCGATCACGGTTCGACCCTGTGGATTACAGAAAATCCCAATATCGAGGTAGAAGATATATTCAACTCATTCCTGAACGTAACCTACAACTACTATTTCAACGGAGAGAAGAAGGGATCAGAAACAATTAAGACAAAACAAGGCAACTTCTTCCCGGAACCTACCATGCTGCCAGACTTTACAGCTTACACCCTGCCTACAGAGAACGTCACAGAGGATGTTACCAAGGATATTGATGTTACTCCGGCCACACCGTTCGTTGCAACAGCTGATGAAGAGAGCATCACAAACTGGTACAACATTGCAATCAAGAATACCAGCAGTTACTGGACTGTAGGTTCCGACGGCAAGACAATTTCGATGACGACAAAACCTGCAGATACAAACGACTATGGCAAGTGGGCCTTCGTCGGGAATCCATTTGACGGATATTACGTATATAGTGCTGTACAGAAAGGTGCTGTATTTACATCCGCAATTGATGTGAGCACAAATACCGGCGGCAGCACATACCCATTTGTACAACAGCTGTCAAAAAAAACATCCAGTCAGGTAAACCATTGGACTATTTCCAAGTCAAGTCATGCAACAGACGGTTTTTTCATGGCTCAGGACGGATATCCAAGCAGCAAGCTGAACCTGCGTGACGGTAAGCTGGCGTACTGGACCGGCGGTGCCGATGCAGGTTCTACAATAACTGTAACAGAGGTTTCCGTACCTACTGGAATTGCGGATATAGACTCTACCAGTGGTACAAACTCAACAGACTGCTATGACCTGAATGGCCGTAAACAGAAATTGTCACAGAGCAAGGGCATCGTAATTGTTGACGGAAAGAAACGTTATAAGGAATAAACATTAAGGGCAAAGACATATACACCAAAGCTCAAAAAGACACAAAAATCGCGTTTTGCGTTACTTTTTTCCAAGAAAAGTTGCACAAGCGCGATTTTTTTTATTACCTTTGCATTAAATTAAAGCATTTGGAAAGCCACAACGCTTTGATGTTGACAAAATGACAATTTAATATTCAAATAATTAAATTCGACCAACTATGGACGCAAAAAAGGTATTAGAAGATTTGAAAAGACGCTTCCCCAACGAGCCAGAGTATCATCAGGCTGTTGAAGAGGTGCTGGGTACAATCGAAGAAGAGTACAACAAACACCCGGAATTCGACAAGGTAAATCTGATTGAACGCCTGTGTATTCCTGACCGTGTATACCAGTTCCGTGTAACATGGATGGATGACAAGGGTCAGATACAGACAAACATGGGCTATCGCATTCAGCACAACAACGCTATCGGCCCCTACAAGGGCGGTATCCGTTTCCATAAGTCTGTAAACCTGGGTATCCTGAAGTTCCTTGCTTTCGAGCAGACTTTCAAGAACTCTCTGACTACACTTCCAATGGGTGGCGGCAAAGGCGGATCTGACTTCAGCCCACGTGGCAAGAGCAACGCCGAGGTTATGCGTTTCTGCCAGGCATTCATGCTGGAGCTGACTCGTCATATCGGTCCTGACACAGATGTACCTGCAGGTGACATTGGTGTAGGCGGCCGCGAGGTAGGCTTCATGTTCGGTATGTACAAGAAACTCACTCGCGAGTACAGCGGTGTGTTGACAGGTAAGGGTATTGAATTCGGTGGTTCTCTGATTCGTCCCGAGGCTACAGGTTACGGTACTGTATACTTCCTGCGTGCTATGCTGAAGACTAAGGGTGATAGCGTAGAGGGCAAGAAGGTACTGATCTCAGGTGCCGGTAACGTGGCTCAGTATGCTGCCGAAAAGGTTCTGCAGTTAGGCGGTAAGGTAATGACCATGTCTGATTCGGACGGCTACATCTATGATCCGGACGGCATAGACCGTGAGAAGCTTGACTACATCATGGAACTGAAGAATATCTACCGTGGTCGTATCAAGGAATATGTTGACAAGTATCCTACAGCCAAATATGTAGGTGACGGTGCTAAACCTTGGTTCGAGAAGGCAGATATTGCCCTTCCATGTGCTACACAGAACGAGTTGAACGAAGAGCAGGCAAAGGCTCTGGTTGCCAATGGCGTTATTGCCGTTGCAGAAGGTGCCAACATGCCTACTACCCCAGAAGCTATCAAGGTATTCCAGGAAGCAAGGATCCTGTACTCTCCTGGTAAGGCATCCAACGCAGGTGGTGTTTCCGTATCCGGTTTGGAGATGTCGCAGAACTCGGAGCGTCTCTCATGGAGTGCCGAGGAGGTTGACGCCAAGCTCCTGTGGATCATGGAGAATATCCACGAGAACTGTGTTAAGTATGGCAAGCAGCCTGACGGTTATGTAAACTATGTGAAGGGTGCAAACGTTGCAGGCTTCATGAAGGTTGCCAAGGCTATGATGGCACAGGGCATTATGTAAATAATGACCGCCCATAGCCGCGAAAAGATCGGCAAAGCGAAAGCGAAGCCAACGTTCTTTTCGCTGATGGCACAGGGCATTATGTAATACCTGACTGTCGTATAAGACTATATACAAAATATCTCCCCATTCTTTCCAAGAGGATTGAATGGGGAGATATTTTGTGACCCCGGCGGGACTCTAACCCGCGACACTCAGAACCGGAATCTGATGCTCTATACAACTGAGCTACGGGGCCGGAATTTACATATTGCTCTTAAAATGGTTTATTATCTGGCGGAACAGGTGATTACGTGTATTACCACCAAATATACTGTGATTACGGTTTGTGTATGTCAACTGCCGGAAATCCTTGTCTGCCTGTACCAGGGTCTCGGTATACTCGGCAACATTGCGGAAATGCACATTGTCATCTGCCAGTCCATGACAAATAAGCAAGCTGCCATGCAACTGCGAAGCACGTGTAATTGGCGATACATCATAACCCGACTCATTTTCCTGTGGTGTACGCATATAACGCTCTGTGTAGACAGTATCATAGTAGCGCCATGACGTAGGAGGTGCAACGGCAACACCTGCATAGAACACAGGGCGACCCTCACTCATGCTCATCAATGTATTGAAACCGCCGAAGCTCCAACCCCATATACCTATTCTATCCTTATTCACGTAAGGTTGCTGACCCAGCCAAATAGCTGTCTCTACCTGGTCGTGGCTTTCCAACTGTCCCAGTTTCAGATAAGTCTGCTTTTCAAAGGCTGCACCACGGCCACCTGTACCACGGCCATCAACGATAACACTGATAAAGCCCTCCTGAGCCATATATCGCTCCAACAATGCGGCACTGCAGTTACCTGCAAACCACGAATCAATTACCATCTGAGAACCAGGACCGCTATATTGGAACATGATTACCGGATATTTCCTTGACGAATCGAAATTGACCGGCTTTACCATAATGCCGTTCAGCTCAACACCGTCGGCAGTAGTAAACTTAAAGAACTCCGGCTTTGCCAGGTTCATACTCCTGATCTTATCAGCCAAAGCCCTGTTATCCTCCAATGTGACCAACGTACGGCTTCCACTCCTGAGTGAATATACAGGTGGTGTATCCAGACTCATGTGTGTCAGCATATAATACTTAAAACCTTCACTGAAGATAGCACTGTTCTGTCCTTTCTCTGTTGTCAGACGGGTGACCTTGCCCTTGGTGTCAGACTTGAATATCGCAGTGCGCATAGGACAATCGTCTACTGCCTGATAATAGAATGCGCCAACTGCCGGATCATATCCATAGAACTCCGTGATAATATCCGAACCGCGCCCTACCTCACATTTCTGTGTACCATTCAGGTCATACATATAGAGATGGGCATAGCCCGAACGCTCGCTCTGGATAACAAATCCACCGGGAACAGTCTTGAACATCGTATAGGCAGCTTCACCCACATAAGGCTTAACCTCATCGCGCAGTATCATACGACACTCGGTACTGCGAGGATTACAGCAATATACCTCAAGACGGTCCTGATGGCGGTTTTGTGTCATGACCAGTAGTTTCTCAGGATCATCAGAAAAAGCAATACGGGGTATATATCCATCAGAATCCAACGGGAGTTTCATCTGACGGGCTGCACGGCTCTTCAGTTCATAGGTATGAACCGTTACAGTGCTGTTTTTAGTACCTGGAACCGGATATTTGTACTCATAGCTTCCAGGATACAATGCATTCTCCTCAATGGCCGGTCTCAGCCCCTTATACAT
>OMQX01000035.1 GCA_900313335.1 uncultured Prevotellaceae bacterium | reverse complement strand
TCTCGGGAGCAGAAAGGCCATGCTCGTCAAGGCCTATGCGCCAGATGTCGTAGCCACCGTGTCCACCGGGCATATTGCTGCTGAAATACAGCCATTTGCCATCGCCGGAAACGGCGGGGTGGGCGAATGTGGTAAGTGTGTCCTTGCTGATATAGAATTCCTGAGGCTTGCTCCATGCGGCATCGCTGCGGTTGCTGTACATTATCTGTGCATAGCGCGGGTATTCGGGGTCGTGGGTGCAGCGGGTGAAATACATTGTCTTCCCGTCTGGCGTAAAGCTGCATGAGCCTTCTTCGTATTCGGTGTTGACCTCACCTTCCACGGGTTCGGGTTGTGACCATTTGCCCTTGTCGTCTTTTTTTGAGTAGAAGATGTCTGCCATGCGTGCACCGGTAACGCCGCTGAGTTCGCTGCCCTTGGCCTGATTACGTGTGGTGGAGAAGTATACCTGATCCCAGTCGTCACCGGTAAGGGCAGGGCTGTAGTCGCTTCTGCGGCTTGTCAGCACGGGCTCTTTCTTGATGGAATACAGCGATCCTGCTGCCTTCCATCCCGGAGCTTGCTCGCATCCCAGCAGGCCGTTGTATGCGAGGGTGTCTGTGGGATCGGCTTCGAGACATGCACGATACGACTTGATGGCTTCTTTGTAGTTGCCCATCTTGTGCTGCATCTGTGCCAGGTAGAGCATGGCGTTGGGGTTTTCGTACTTGTATCGGATGGCATTCTGATAGCCTCCGACAGCCTTGGCGCAATAGCCTATCTTGCGATAGCATTCTGCCATCTTCCATGCGCGCTCACCACGTTTTGCCCTGTCGGCAGTCTTTGTCTGCGCATAGGCTTTCTTGTACTCGGCAGCGGCATCAAAATACTCGCCTATAGCGTAAAACTGGTCTCCTTTTTTTGCAATATTGTCCGCACCGCAGCCACATAATGCAGCTACGGCAGCCATAACGAAGCAGAGTCTTATCACTATACGCATATATACAATAACGCGCGGGGAAGCCGTTTTATTGTGTGGGGAAACAATAAGGAGCCTGTGGGTAAGGCTCCTTATCGGTCGGTATTGTCGTGCTTTTCCTTAATTCAGGAAGAAGTTGTCTTCAGCTGCAGGTGTGGGATTCATCTCACGGGAGTTTCTTCCGTCGGCACCTCCATCAGAAATGTTACTGCCTGCCAGAATAGTAACTGCTGTCTCACATTCTACCATCTGTACAGACGGGTTTACAAAAACTTTCTTTTTCATATTGCTTACTTAATTACTTTTTTGCCGTTTATGATGTATATACCCTTGTCGGCTGCCTTTACGCGCTGGCCGCTGAGTGTGTAGATTGCAGCTGGTGTCTGGGCATCTGCATCAAGATTCTCGATAGCAGTTACGTTGCCGTCGTCAATTACAATGAGGTTAAGTGTACGTGAATCCTGAATGATGCTCTTGTCGCCGCTCAGTGTGAAGCATGCGCGGAATGGGAACAGGTAGTTGATCAGATAGCCGAACTTGCCGTCCTCGGAACGAACGGAGTAGTATGCTGTGCTGGAGTTAGGCTCTGACTGGTACTCGTTGGTGGCAATGAAGACGCCCTTGAATGCTGTACCCATGGAAGGTGTTCCCTTGATCTGGGTATTTGAGAAGTTCTTCTGCCAGGTCTGTGCGTAATCTGTCTGGATGATAACGCCCAGGCCTCCGCTTAAGTTACTTTGGTTAGTGAAATAAACGGATTTCTGTGACTCGTTGTACGAAGAGTATGCAAGCAGTCTTGCGCTCTCGAAGTCAGTTGCTGCGATGTCGAATGGTACACATGCAGAGTTGTAGCCGGCAAGAAGCGAGCGGCTGTAAGAACCTGAGATTGCAACGAAATCAACAGGAGAATAGAAATTGACTGCATCCTTCAACTCTTCGTCAGTCATTGATGCATACGGCTCGTTGCATAGGTCGGTGATGACGAAATTAGGACACTGGTAGGACATGATGTTTGCATTGTCGTACTCGACCAGTACGTTCTGGTGTGCGTTTGCCCAGTCGACATTGTCGGAAGATTCCGAACTGATGATGGCAACTGCATTGGGATATGCTGCCAGGATACCGTCCCATTCTTCCTTCTGTGCATTGTACTTGGTTGGTGTGCCCTTGTAGACGATCAGCGAGCCGTCGGGGTTGCTCATACGGCTGCTAAGCAGGTAGGAGAACTCGGAGAAACTGCTTGATGTAATCTGCAGATACTTGCCATCTGCGGCATTACCCAGGACGGGATACAGGCCCAGGGACTCGCTGCCGTGCTTAACCTCGGCATTTGTGGCTGTAACGTTCTTGTCGACAGGCAGACGGAATGTGATGCCGTTCTGGATGTCCTCGTTAGGAATGACAAGTTCCTTTTCCTCGCCGGTTACTGCATCGATCTCTACATATACGGGCTTGACGTCAAACTTCATCTCCTTGACGATGGTAGTACCGCCACGTGCAAACTCGGAGGTCGAGGTTAGTGCAGCCTTCAGTGTTACGCTTACATAGTCTTTTGTAGAATTTGAGAGGTCTGTTGAAACGTTGCTCTGGATATCGGTTACAAAGCTGTTGACATTGTCATTGTCCAATGTGTTGTCTTCGACTGCGGCCTTTTGTACTTCTGCAGCCTGACTGTTATCAGCTTCGTTGATGGTGTAGTCATCATTGACATCAACCTCCTGGGCCTTGGTTACAACGTATGGATAGTGTCTTGCGTCGGTAACATCTGCTACGTTTTCATCGTATACAGGATTGTCTATGACAGCATAGCCTTCAGCAACGCAGTCAGCAAGGTTTGTTTCATAGTAAAGATTGCCGTTCTGTATAGAATGAGTCAGTGTAGAAAAATAGCCGTCAGAAATTATTTTGTCCGTTTCTGCCTTGTTGCTTAAGAAATTGTACTGTACCTTGTTGTTCTTGAAGGTCAGGGACTTGTAGTGCCAAACTGGGTTTCCATAGTAATCCAGGTAGTCATAGAAACTGGTCAGGACCGAATTCTGGATGTCTACGGTATAATCGCTGATTACATTATAGTAACCGAGTTTTAAGGCGTTGGCAAACGTACAGTTGTTGATGGTCAGGGAACCCCTGCCCTTGCAGCCGTCGGTTTTGTTATAGTTGTCTTGCATCCACAGCGAACCCATGTCGGCATTGGAGATGTTTATGACATTCTCGTAAATACCCTGGGTATCCATATACTGACGGATGGTGTTTGACTGGTTTGAGCGTAGCTTTCCGCCTGTGATGGTCAGGGAGACAGTCTTGTCAATGGTGGTCTGCCATTGTGCGCCCTCTGCCTCGTTGTCGATAGCGTAGCTGGCAGCACCAATACCTTTGGATTCGATGAAACCGCTTTCAACTGTCAGGTGTCCATAGTTTACGATAGTGTTGCTTGCGTAACCGGGGATGCTGGTTTCGTCCGGAAGCTGGGCATTGCCTATCAATGCACCGGTACCTGTACCGTTTCTGTTGATGTCGGAAGCATCCCTGATGGTAAGGGTACCGCAGTTCTTGATCAGGAATGACGTCTTGTTCTCACGTGCAGTACTCTTGAGCTGGTGTCCGTTCAGGTCAATAATGACATTCTGTGTGGCAGTAACAGTTACACCGATGTTGGTGTTAAACTCCTCGTCACCTATCAGGATGATGGTTGTAGGTGTGCCGTCGGTCGGCACGGCAGCAATGGCATCTGTCAGGGATGCGTACTCCGTATCACCAATCCTGGCAACATTGTCTGCCCATGCAGAGGTGCATAACAGCACCAGAAACATAATGGAAGAAAGTAGTCTTTGTTTCATGGTTCGTTGATATTATTAATAGAATTACCAATAAATTTTACATTCCGGATGCAAATATAGCAAATTGAAATGTAATTTCAAAAAGTAAGGTAAAATTATACTTTTTTCTTATTGGTTTTCTTTTCCTCGGGGGTAATGGATACGTGGCGGTTGCTGTTGTCACGCATTACCTCGAGGACAATATCGCTGACCATTTGCTTAAGCTCGTCAAGGAACTGGTGTGCGTCGTACTGCTTGTGTTCTATCTGGCGTAGCTTGCGCTCCCAAATACCGGTGAGTTCGGCACTTTTCAGCAGTTCCTCGTGTATGATTCCTATCAGTTCGACGCCTGTAGGCGTTGCCCAAAGGGATGTGCGCTCCTTGCGTATGTAGCGGCGGCGGAACAGGGTTTCGATAATGGCGGCACGGGTAGAGGGGCGTCCGATGCCGTTTTCCTTGAGTGCATCACGCAGTTCCTCGTCCTCGACTGTTTTTCCGGCGGTTTCCATAGCACGTAGCAGGGTTGCTTCGGTGTATGGCTTTGGGGGTGTCGTCTGTTTTTCTGCCAGGTCAGGTACATGAGGTCCTTCCTCGCCTTTGGTAAATGCGGGCAGGACTTTCTCCTCGCCGGTGCTGTCGCTATTTGCTGCAGGCAGCAGTATGCGCCATGCAGGGTCGGTAATGTGCTTGCCCGTAGCCTTGAAGCTCAGGTCTCCTACCTGTCCTGTAACCGTTGTGGTTTCGAACAGGCAATCCGGATAGAAAATGCCGATGAAACGGCGGATAATCAGGTCAAAGACCTTGCGTTCAGACTCATTAAGGTTATTTGATGACTGACCTGTGGGGATAATGGCGTGGTGGTCGGTGACCTTTGATGAGTCAAAATATTTTTTGTCCTTGCGCAGCTTCTGTCCCTTGATGCGTTCCATCAGGGGGAAATATTCGCGCAGGCCGTTCAGTATCTGTGGACATTTGGGATAGATGTCGTCCGGCAGGAATGTGGTGTCGACACGTGGATATGTGGCTACCTTCTTCTCGTACAGGCTTTGGATCAGGTTCAGTGTCTGCTCGGCAGAGAATCCGAATTTCTTGTTGCATTCCACCTGCAGGCTTGTAAGGTCGAACAGGCGGGGTGGGGCTTCCTTGCCGTTCTTTTTCTCGACCTTGGTGACTTTGAAGGGTAGGTTGCGTATGGCGTCCATAGCTGCCTGACCTTCTTCCTGGGTCTTATATCCCTTGGGTGTGCGGTCTTTCTTGTTTTTGGCGTCACCGGCATTCTCTTCCTCGTCATCGTCCATGATGACGTTGAAGACGGTATCGCGGTAGGTGGTGGTCAGTACCCAGTATTTGGTAGGTACGAAATTCTCGATTTCCTGCTGGCGACGTACGATGAGTGCAAGGGTGGGTGTTTGAACCCTGCCTATGCTGAGTACCTGCCCGGGACCGTTGGTGCGGTCGTTGGTGCGGTATTTAAGGGTATAGAGCCTGGTTGCGTTTATTCCCAGCGTCCAGTCGCCTATTGCACGCATTAGTCCTGCCTCGTACAGGCTCTGGTAATGGCTTTGGTCCTTAAGTGTCTGGAAACCTTCGCGTATGGCTTCTTCGGTCAGGGATGAAATCCACAGGCGCATGACTGGGCACTTGGCTCCTGCCAGCTGCATGACCCATCGCTGGATAAGCTCTCCTTCCTGTCCGGCATCACCGCAGTTGATAATGCTGTCTGCATTCTGCATGAGTGACTGGATTACCTGGAACTGATGCTCGATGCCCTTGTCGTTCTTCAGCCGGATGCCGAAGCGTTCGGGGATCATGGGCAATGCTCCCAGGGACCAGTATCGCCACTGGCTATGATACTCGTGTGGTTCCTTTAGCTCGCACAGGTGTCCATAGGTCCAGGTTACCTGGTATCCATTACCTTCCATGTATCCGTCCTTGGATACAGTGGCGCCAAGGACTTTGGCTATGTCCTTGGCGACAGAGGGTTTCTCGGCAATACAGACAATCAATGGTATGTAGTGTTTATTCGTTCGGAACAATCAGACGGTACACAGCAGCAGGATTATAAGCTGTGCGGTGAGTATGCGCAGGAACATGCTCAGTGGGTATACTGTGGAGTAGCCTACTGCGGGTGCATCGTTTCCGGCTGTCTGGTTGGCAAATGCCAATGCTGGCGGGTCGGTGTTGGAGCCGGCAATTAGACCCATCAGGGTGAAATAGTTGATCTTGGCAATCTTACGGCCGATGATGCCCATGATAAGAATGGGCACTATGGTAATCAGGAAGCCGCACCATACATAGTGGATGCCGTCACCGTCGACAACGGTTTCCAGGAACTGTGCACCTGCCTTTATGCCTACGCTGGCAAGGAACAGGGCCAGGCCTATCTCTCGCAGCATCATGTTTGCAGAGGTCGTGGTATAGGCGTTAAGCTTGAATTTCCATCCGTATGCTCCAATCAGGATGGATATAATCAGCGGACCTCCTGCAAGACCCAGTTTTACGGGTGTGGGTACACCGGGGATTGCTACGGGGATTGCACCGAATATGATACCTACGAAGATGCCTACGAAGATGCCTGTCAGGTTGGGATGATTCAGTTTCTTTACGGAGTTACCCATTATTGCTGCAACACGGTCTACCTGGTCCTCGGGGCCGTTTACGACGATGCGGTCGCCAATCTGCAGGCGCAGGTTCTGCTCGGCATACAGGTTGAGGTCGCCACGGCGTATGCGGGTTACGGTACATCCGTATATGCTGGAGAAATGCATCTCGCCAATGGTCTTGCCGTTTACGGCTGACTGTGTTACCAGGATGTGCTTGGTGGCAAGTTTTACGTCCTGTTCTTCCCACTCGATATGTTCCTCTGGACCTATGAAGGCTACTATGGCTTCGGCATCATCCAGGGCGCAGTTCATGTACATCTTGTCGCCCAACGCGATAGTTGTGTTGCGGTTAGGTATGCATACATGACCGTCGTGCAACAGGCGGCTGCAGACGAAGTCGCGTCCGATGAATGTGCGGATCTGCAGGATGCTCTTGCCTGCAAGCGCAGGGTTGCTGGCGCTGATAGTCATGCGGTGGGGAGTTGCGTGCGGGTTTGCTGCCTTTTCGTCTTCAATCTCCTTCTGTGCATCCTTCAGGGATGTGCGTGTCAGGTATCGTACTACCATTGTCGCCAATATGATACCTACTACGCCGAGGGGGTATGCGCAGGCATAGCCGTTGGCAATAGAGGGCGCATTGGTTCCGAAGATGTTGTTGCATGCTTCGGTTGCTGCACCAAGACCGGGGGTGTTGGTGATGGCACCGCACAGGACTCCTACCATCATGGCTAGGTCTATGCTGTTCTTGCCGCTGATAGGGCCTCCTTTGTAGAATACGGCGAAATACAGGCAGATACAGCAGGCTACATTCAGCAGGATTATGCCAACTGCAATTGCATTCATCTTAAGACCGCCGGTCTTGAAGCTCTCGAAGAAACCCGGACCTACCTGAAGGCCTATGCAGTATACAAACAGGATAAGTCCGAAGTCCTGTATGAAGGTCAGCACGTTGCCGGGTGCTGCATAGCCTCCTACTTCCGATTCAATGCCTGCGGCATGATAGATGTGTCCCAGCAATATGCCTGCAAACAGGACAAACGTCACACCTAGTGAAATACCTGCAAGCTTGATGCGGCCCAGTAGAAGCCCCACACTGATTACCAACGCGTAGATGACGACGATGTGTCCTACGCTCTCGGTGTTAGTAAAAAGACCGTATAGCCAATCCATAGTGTTGTTTTAAGTTCGTTTATGCTTTCCGTGCAAAATTACTTAAAAAAATGATAGCTCGATATAAAATAGCTTGTTTAATTTTGTCAGTCGCAGAAAAAAGTGTACTTTTGTTTGGTAAATTAACATTATTCATATAAAAGATATGGCAGATAGTAAAGAGAAACTTTTCTCTGATTTTACGGCACCTTCGCGTCAGGAATGGCGTGATAAGATTGAGGTGGACCTGAAGGGGGCCGACTATCAGAAGAAAATGGTATGGAGGACCAATGAGGGATTCTCCATGGAACCCTTCTATTTGAAGGAGGATGTTGAGAAACTTGCCACCGTGAATGCCCTTCCCGGCGAGTTTCCCTATGTTCGTGGCAACAAGGCTGCTTCAAACGAGTGGCATGTTCGTCAGGACATCAAGTGTACATGTGCAAAGGAGGCAAACAAGAAGGCTTTGGACATCCTGAACCGCGGTGTCGATTCGCTTGGTTTTTCCATTCCGGCAGAGAAGGTCAGCAAGGAATACATAGCTGATTTGCTGGATGGTATTTACGTCGAGTGTGTCGAGCTGAATTTCAGGACATGCCAGTGCCACTGTGTTGAGCTTGCCGAGATCTTGGTTGCATATTTAAAGGAGAAGGGTGTTGACCCGCAGAAGGTAGAGGGTTCGATATCATTCGATCCGCTGGAGAAGTTCGTGACAAAGGGCAAGGATGTGTCCGGTGCTTTGGCAAATGCCAAGACGCTTGTGGAGATTCTTGCAGAGTATCCGCGCTTCTATGCAATCGCTGTCAATGCTTACAAGCTGACTAACGCGGGTGCGTACAGCTATCAGGATCTGGGATATGCGCTCAGCTGGGGTAACGAATATCTTGCAGAACTTACCGAGGCAGGTGTTGACCCATGCCTTGCAGCGAAGAACATCAAGTTCAACCTGGGTATCAACGGCGTATATTTCATGGAGATAGCCAAGTTGCGCGCTGCACGTATGCTGTGGGCTCAAATCGTTGCTCAGTATACGGATTGCCGCGAGGCTGCCAAGATGCATGTCTGCGCATACACGACGACATACAATCAGACGATATTCGACTCGTATGTTAATTTGCTCCGCTCTCAGACCGAGGCTATGTCTGCGGCTCTGGGTGGCGTGGATTCGATGGTAGTGGTTCCTTTCGATGCTCCGTACGAGGTTCCGACCGACTTTGCCGAGCGTATAGCACGTAATCAGCAGCTCTTGCTGAAGGACGAGTGCCATTTCGACCGTATGGTGGACGTTGCAGGTGGTTCGTATTTTATCGAGGAACTTACTGCGGCTCTGGCTGGTCAGGCTTGGAAGCTTTTCCTCGAAACGGAGGAGCAGGGCGGATTCCTGGCTGCAGTCAAGGCGGGTAATGTCCAGAATATAATCAATCAGACGAATGCCGATCGCCATGCTGCTGCGGGCAAGCGTCGTGAGTTCCTGCTCGGAACAAATCAGTTCCCCAACTTTACCGAGGTGTCGGAAGGTAAGACTCCGCTTGCTTGTGACTGCTGTTGCGGACAGGACTCTTGTGAGGCAGGCATACCGGCAATCAAGACCGAGCGTCTGGCAAGCGACTTTGAGAGTCTCCGTCTCACGACCGAGAAGGCTGCCAAGATTCCGGTGGCATTCATGCTTACGATAGGTAACCTTGCAATGCGTCAGGCACGTGCGCAGTTCTCATGCAACTTCCTTGCAGCAGCTGGCTACAAGGTTATCGACAACCTTGGTTTCAAGACTGTCGAGGAGGGTGTGGACGCTGCACTGGCAGCAAATGCCGACATCGTGGTTATATGTTCTTCAGACGACGAGTATGCAGAATATGCTATTCCGGCATTCCAGTATCTGAACGGTCGTGCTCTCTATGTCGTAGCGGGTGCACCGGCATGCTCGGAGGATCTCAAGGCTGCGGGTATCGAGAACTTTATTAACGTTAGGTCAAACCAGCTGGCTACTCTCAAGGAGTACAATGCTAAACTCGGAATCTAAGGACTATGGCAAGAAAATCATTCAAAGACATTGATATCTTTGCTGGTATAGAGGCAAAGAACGGCCAGCAGTGGCAGAAGGAGAATGGCATTGAGGCGAACTGGCGTACAGCTGAGCAGATTGACATTCAGCCTGTTTATACAAAGGAGGATCTCGAGGGTATGGAACACCTTGACTTTGCTGCGGGTATTCCACCGTTTCTGCGTGGTCCTTACAGCATGATGTATCCGTTCCGACCGTGGACAATCCGCCAGTATGCGGGATTCTCTACGGCTGAGGAGTCAAATGCTTTCTATCGTCGTAACCTGGCATCCGGCCAGAAGGGTCTGTCTGTAGCTTTCGACCTGCCTACGCACCGTGGCTATGACCCCGATAACGAACGTGTTGTAGGTGATGTGGGTAAGGCTGGTGTGTCTATCTGTTCCCTCGAGAACATGAAGGTGTTGTTTGCTGGTATCCCATTGAACAAGATGTCTGTTTCCATGACCATGAACGGTGGTGTGCTGCCTATATTGGCATTCTACATCAATGCGGGTCTTGAACAGGGTGCCAAGCTCGAGGAAATGGCAGGTACAATCCAGAACGATATCCTCAAGGAGTTCATGGTGCGTAACACTTACATCTACCCGCCAGCATTCTCCATGAAGATTATCGCTGATATCTTCGAGTACACTTCACAGAAGATGCCTAAGTTCAACTCTATTTCAATCTCGGGCTACCACATGCAGGAGGCAGGTGCTACTGCTGATATCGAGTTGGCTTATACTCTGGCAGACGGTATGGATTACCTTCGTGCCGGTATCAATGCCGGTATCGATGTTGATGCATTTGCACCGCGTCTGTCATTCTTCTGGGCTATTGGCGTAAACCACTTTATGGAGATCGCCAAGATGCGCGCAGGACGTCTGTTGTGGGCAAAGATAGTGAAGAGCTTCGGTGCCAAGAATCCAAAGTCAATGGCATTGCGTACACACTCGCAGACATCAGGATGGTCACTTACAGAGCAGGATCCGTTCAACAACGTAGGCCGTACCTGTATCGAGGCTATGGCAGCCGTGCTTGGTCATACACAGTCCCTGCACACCAATGCCCTGGACGAGGCTATTGCCCTGCCGACTGACTTCTCGGCACGTATTGCCCGTAATACACAGATTTACATACAGAACGAGACTCAGGTGTGCAAGCACATCGATCCATGGGCAGGTTCATACTACGTGGAGAAACTTACTCAGGAACTCTACGAGAAGGCATGGGCACACATCCAGGAGATTGAGAAGCTCGGTGGTATGGCGAAGGCTATAGAAACAGGTCTTCCAAAGATGCGTATCGAGGAGGCTGCAGCACGTACTCAGGCACGTATAGACTGTGGTACACAGACTATTGTGGGTGTCAACAAGTACCGTCTTGACCACGAGGATCCAATTGATATCCTCGAGATCGACAATACTGCCGTACGTGTTCAGCAGATCGAGGCCCTGAAGACTCTCAAGGCCAACCGCGACGAGGCACAGGTAAAGGCAGACCTCGAGGCAATAACTCGCTGTGTACAGGAGTTCCAGGATGGCAAGAAATCACAGGACAACCTGCTTGCACTTGCTGTAACAGCAGCAGGCCATCGTGCAACTTTGGGCGAGATTTCCGATGCGTGTGAGGCTGTAGTAGGCCGTTATAAAGCAGTAATCAGAACAATTAGTAACGTGTATTCATCAGAATCCAAGAGCGATGCACTCTTCCAGGAGGCTTGCGCTCTGACCGAAGAGTTTGCAAAGGTAAACGGACGCCGTCCTCGTATCATGATTGCCAAGATGGGACAGGATGGTCATGACCGTGGTGCAAAGGTTTGTGCAACAGGTTATGCCGACTGCGGTTACGATGTCGATATGGGACCGTTGTTCCAGACACCAGCCGAGTCTGCACGCCAGGCTGTTGAAAATGATGTCAACATCGTAGGTGTATCATCACTCGCAGCAGGCCACAAGACCCTTATTCCGCAGCTCATAGCCGAGCTCAAGAAGCTTGGTCGCGAGGATATCATGGTCATTGCCGGTGGTGTAATTCCTGCACAGGACTACGACTTCCTCTATAAGGCTGGTGTAGCTGCCATCTATGGCCCTGGCACTCCGGTTGCTTTCTCTGCTGCTCAGATGATGAAGATATTGTTGGGCAAGGAGGACTAAAGGAGCGTTTTAACGGATAAAACCTGCTTTCAGGTCCGTATTCATATAGGAGCTGTTCCGCTACATGGGAACGGCTCCTTTTTTATTTATTGCGCATGCGTATATATAAATAAGGTATATCTGCCTATTGGGTTATGATATTTAATTTTTTTACATAATATTTGAAAAAAATCCAGAGAATGTATTGCTGTTTTGATAAAAAGGCATACCTTTGCACTCGCAAATGAGCCGGAGGCCCTCTCATACAGCGGGCCACTGAAAAATACGGCTCGACGGCAAGCGATCTTTGATAGATTTTCATAGACAGAAAAGATGTAGTACAAGATAGAGTAAAGTACGAGAACCGTTTATTCTTTTTTACGGTCAGGTCAGGCTTTTAATGATATTTTACAGTGAAGAGTTTG
>OMQX01000024.1 GCA_900313335.1 uncultured Prevotellaceae bacterium | reverse complement strand
TAAGGGTTAGCGGTTAAGGGTTAGCGGTTAGCGATAAATGGTAAATAGGAATTGGGCTGGGACCACGTTCGGTAACGGATGGATGCACCGGGAACTAATCCGGATGCTCAAATATGTCGATGTCAGGATAATATACATATTCATGGCCATCTTCATTATCCCCGGATGCATGATATTTGCACCCGGAAGCCGGTTCATCTACAACTATTTCCGCAATATACACCACCGCAGCATTCTCTCATCCCTGGCAGCCACATGCAGGAACCTCTACCTCTTCGGCCAAGTCGTCGTCGACAGATTCGCCTTCTATGCCGGCAAAAGGTTCCAGATACAGATTGACGGCTACGAAGCATTCTCAACACTCATATCCCGCCCACAGGGCTTCCTGCAGTTCAGCGCACATATCGGCAACTACGAGATGGCCGGCTACAACCTTGTCGTCCAAGGCAAGAAATTCTATGCCCTCGTATTCGGCGGCGAGAAACAATCCATCATGGCCAACAGGAACAAAGTCTTCGGCACCACCAACGTAGACATGATAGCCATCCGCCCCGACATGAGTCACCTGTTCCAGATAAACAACGCCCTTGCCGACGGAAACGTAGTCAGCATGCCCGCCGACAGGAACATCGGCTCGCAAAAGACCATAGAGGTAAACTTCATGGGCCGTGCCGCACGTTTGCCATACGGCCCCTTCAGCGTAGCCACAGCCCGTAGCCTCGACGTCATAGCCGTAAACGTCATGAAGACAAGCACGCTCCAGTACACCATATACGTCAAGAGCCTGCCCTACGACAAGACAGCCCCCAGAACACAACAGATACAGCAGCTCGCCACAGCATACAAGAGCGAACTCGAGCGGATGCTCACCATGTATCCCGAACAATGGTATAACTATTTCCCATTCTGGAACTGATGGATTACAGCGCACCTACCGACAATTTCGTCCGCACAATAGACGTACACCACTTGCTTCCACAGCAGGAACCCTTCGTCATGATAGGAACGCTCGAACACTTCGACATGCTGCGTACCGTCACCAGCCTGAAGATAAGTCCAGGCAACATCTTCGTACAGGACGAACAAATCCTCGCAGCCGGACTTGTCGAAAGCATGGCACAGACCTGCGCCGCCCGCATAGGATACATCAACCGCTATATCAGGAAGCGCGGCATAGACATCGGCGTCATAGGAGCTGTCAACAGCCTCGACATATATCGAACCCCAAAAGTCGGAGATACCATATATACCCAGGCCGAAATCCTCCAGGACATCTTCGGAATCCTGTTGGTCCAGGCCACCATAACCGTTCAGAACCAGATTATAGCCCGTGCCGAGATCAAGATAGCCGTCCCAGACAAACCATGAAGATCGTTGCTACAAACATAACATCCCCCCTCGGGTTCACCACCCGGCAGAACCTCGAAGCCGTCATGCACGGCCAAAGCCATCTGCACACATGGCAGGGAACATTCGGCATTCCCGAACCATTCTGCGCATCGCTCTTCAGCGACGGTCAGAATCATGAACTACAGGTCCCTGACATGACACGCTTCCAGTCACTTGTCTACAGGTCCGTTTCCGAAGCCCTCAGCCACAGCAATATAAATGTTGCAAGCAGCAGGACACTCCTTGTCCTTTCCTCGACCAAGGGCGACATAACCACACCACTCAGCATTACAGCCACCAAGATAGCCGCCAAGTTAGGCTTTACCACCAAACCCATTGTTGTCTGCAACGCCTGCACTTCCGGTGTCTGTGCCCAGATCCTCGCACTGCGACTCTTCCAGACAGGAGCCTACGACAACATCGTCGTCTGCGGGGCAGACCTGCAAGGGAAGTTCATCGTCTCAGGCTTCCAGTCGCTCAAAGCCACATCCGCACACCCATGCCGCCCATTCGACATGGAGCGCAACGGGCTCAACCTTGGCGAAGCCGCTGCCACCATAATCTTTTCGCGGGAACAAGCCCCAGAGAAACAATCCTGGAACCTCCTTTCCGGAGACATCCGCAACGATGCACACCATATCAGCAACCCATCAAAAACAGCTGAAGGCAGTTACCGCTCCATACAGGCAGTCCTCACCCCCGAAAGGAAAGACAGCCTCTCACTCATCAGCGTACACGGCACTGCCACCATGTACAACGACCAGATGGAATCCGTAGCCATACAGCGCTCCGGCCTGTCCGACGTACCTGTAACGGCCCTCAAAGGCTACTACGGCCATACTATGGGAGCAACAGGAGTCATCGAGACTATCCTTGCAATACACTTTGCCGACAAAGGCCGGATTCCACCGTCCAGAGGTTTCAGCGAACTTGGCGTTTCAGGCCGGATCAACATCTCGGACCAGACAATCACCACACACCCGGGCTCCGTCCTCAAGATCATTTCAGGCTTCGGAGGCTGCAATGCCGCCCTATATCTCGAGCGATGCCAGGAATCCGAGACACGAGTCACCCCCTGCGGCTACACCACGCTCTCAAGTGTCTCCATAACCACAGACACCGTTTTGTGTGACGGAATTTCTGTCCCAACAACCCA
This sequence comes from uncultured Prevotellaceae bacterium, assembly GCA_900313335.1. Classification (GTDB taxonomy): domain Bacteria; phylum Bacteroidota; class Bacteroidia; order Bacteroidales; family Bacteroidaceae; genus Physcousia. The sequence goes on along the minus strand of OMQX01000024.1, from coordinate 11,600 downwards.
GCAGGGCAGGGCACTTCTAACCGAAATTTACAAGACCCATATCGCCGACTATCCCAAGTTCTACAAGATGGACCTCCTCAGCAGGCTCGTCTTCGTTGCCTCCGAAATGCTTACCAGGAGCAAGACATTCAACGATGCTGATGACTGCTCAGTCATACTCTTCAACCGCTCATCGTCCATAGTCGCCGACACAGAATACATGCAGACAATACAGCCCGGCAACTACTACCCAAGTCCCTCCGTTTTCGTCTACACCCTCCCAAATATCTGCACAGGCGAAATCGCCATCCGCAACAACTGTCACGGCGAGACTTCATTTTACATCCTCCCAGACAAGGACTGCGAACTCATGGACCTCATCGTTCGCGCTTCTATGACCGGGAACGACAATAGCCATGTAATAACCGGCTGGGTCGACTGCAACAGCGACCAGGATTTCGAAATAGAACTCAAACTAATAACACGCAATATTTAATTATTATGGAAGAATTAGTCCTACAGCTCAAGCAACAGATAATCAAGACCCTTAACCTCGAGGAGATAACCCCCGACGACATCGATCCCGCAGCACCCCTGTTCGGGGAAGGTTTAGGTCTCGACTCCATCGACGCCCTCGAACTCATAGTCATGCTCGAGAAATACTACGGCATACGACTTTCCTCACCCGCCCAGGGCAAGGAAATATTCAAGAGCATAGACACCATTGCCCAATACGTCCAGAAGAACCGCACGAAATAACCACGCAATGAAAATCGCCATAGCCTCTGCAGGCATACTCTCGGCCATAGGCAATAACCCTCAGGAGGTATGCACATCCCTGCTCAACAGGCAGACAGGTATAGGCAAGACGCAATATCTGCGCACACGGCATACCGACCTTCCCGTTGGCGAGGTCAAACTCTCCAACGACCAGATGAAGGCACAGCTCGGTCTTGACCCGTCACAACCCGTCAGCCGCACAACCCTAATGGGTGCACTTGCAGTCCGTCAGGCCGTCGATGAGTCAGGACTGACATTGTCCGGCAAACGCGTCGTACTGATCTGCGGAACTACGGTAGGCGGCATGGACCTTACCGAGGAATACTATTCCCAGTTGCTCACTGGCGAAAGAGAGATAGGACTGCTGCAATATCACGACTGCGGCAACTCCACCGACCACATCGCACGCATCCTGGGCATAGAATGCGAAACATGCACCATAAGCACCGCCTGTTCCTCCTCTTTGAACTCCATTATCCTCGGTGCTGAAATGCTGCGCAGGAACGAAGCCGACATCATCATTGCCGGCGGCAGCGAATCGCTGTCTCGTTTCCACCTTAACGGTTTCAACACACTCATGATCCTGGATAGGGAGCAATGCAGGCCCTTCGATGCAACACGCGCAGGACTTAACCTTGGCGAGGGAGCAGGCTTTTTAGTCCTTGTACGTGAAGACCAATGCGTTAATGAGCCCCTCGGATGGATAGGAGGCTACTGCAATTCGTGTGATGCATTCCACCAGACAGCATCGTCAGATGACGGTCAGGGAGCATACATTGCAATGGTTGGTGCCCTGCAGATGGCAGGCTTGAAACCATCTGACATTGATTACGTCAATGCCCACGGCACCGGAACTCCCAACAACGACCCGTCAGAAAGTACGGCCCTTAGACGTATCTTCGGCGAATCCCTTCCACCAGTGTCAAGCACCAAGTCATTCACAGGTCATACAACCTCTGCATCCGGCAGCATCGAGTCCATAATATGTCTCATCGCCATGCAGCATCGCATTATCCCCGCAAACCTGGGATTCAGCCAAAGTGACCCTGACTGCATCATACCTTCCAATGGAAATGAGAATGTTACCCTTGAAAATGTCCTGTGCAATTCATTCGGCTTTGGCGGAAATGATTCGTCTTTGGTTATTTCGTCCCGACCTGTCGAGCTACATTCCACGGAAAAACAGTTCGACTGCTGTATCGTAGCAGACGAGGTTATAGACAATGCCGAGCAGCTGAAGGACTATAAGGATGTCATATCGCCATTGGAAGCACGACGGATGGGCAAACTGCAGAAAGCCTCCACAATGACAGCAATGCGTGCACTGAGCAGCGCAGGTGTGGAATGTCCCGATGCAATCATTACCGCTACAAAGTACGGCATGCTTGATACCAGCATCCAGTTTCTCGACGATATGGAGAACAACGGCGAGTCGCTGCTGAAGCCGACGCTCTTCATGCAGAGCACACACAACACACTGGGCAGTGCTATTGCCATCAGGCTAAAATGTCACGGCTACAACACCACATACACCCAGGGAGACAATGCTGCTGAATGGGCATTACGCGATGCCAGGCGACTGATCGAGAACGGACAGGCCGAAACGGTACTCGTGGGAATCCATGACGAGCAGTGTCCGCTCTTTGCCACATACCATCATCTTATGCAGCAGAATGTAATGGACATATATTCACGCAGCATCATACTGACCAGAAAATAGATACGGATGAGACTGATAATTTTAGCTGTTTTACAGAGCATCCTGCTCTCTGCCGGACAGGTCTGGCTTAAGCTTGCCCTTGCCAGGATGGTGCCGTTCGGATGGTCGTGGCCCTTCTGGCGCTCCGTTTTCCTAAACTGGCAGTTCCTGTTTTGCGGACTGTCTTTCGCCGCTGCCAGCGGACTGTGGATGTATATCCTCAAGAACTACCCATTCAGCGTGTCATACCCGATGGTCTCGCTCAGCTATGTATTCGGCATGATTGCCGCGATACTTGTCTTTCACGAGAATGTCGACCTTGTCAAATGGTTAGGTGTTTTACTTATAATGACAGGATGCTTCCTGATATCACGATGAAAAGAATACTGACTATACTCCTTCTGCTGTGTACGACAACACTCTGCACACATGCACAGAGCCGTCAGCAGATGCTGGATGCCATTGCAAGTGCCACCGCACAGACACGTGATATGGAATGTGATTTCGTCCAGACCAAGAATATAAGACTGCTGAACCGTAGCATGGTATCACGCGGACACATGTCCTATCGCCAGCCCGACAAACTGCGCTGGGAGTACACGACCCCATATACCTATGTCTTTGTTGTGAATGGTAACAAGGTACAGATACTCAATAACAAACGCAAGGACGTCATTGATGTCGACAGGAACAAGATGTTCCGCGAGATAGTCAATATCATGCTCAGTACAGTTGCAGGAACCTGCCTTGGTGACCAGTCATCATTCAGGACGACAGTCACCAGCACCCAGTCGGAGTACATCGCAACCCTTGTACCCCAGAAAAAGGATATGAGGCAGATGTATGCAAACATCATACTGCATTTTGACACGAAGGCAGGTGTTGTAAACAAGATAGTGATGAACGAGGCCAAGGGAGATATGACGACGATAGAGTTGCGCAACATACATAAAAACCGTAATCTGAATGATGCCAGGTTCTCTGTCAAGTAAGTCATTGCTGCTGTTCCTGTTGCTGCTTTGCAATACTGCCAATGCGCAACTACCGGCAGACGGCCGTACCATCGAGTACAAGGCCGAGATTGAAGTCCGGGACTCCTACATCAGCGGCGTTGCCGTGCTATCGTGCAGCAACGACACCGTTACGGGATGTATATTCAATGAGTTCGGTGTTACCGTCATATCATTCCGATACCACCGCGTCAGGCAGAAGGTCAGGATACTGGATATACAGAAGCGTTTGGACAGATGGTACATAAGGCGTGTACTCAGGAAGGACATACTCAACTTGATGAAGGAGATGGAGGGTGGCAGAAACGAATATTACGACAGGAAATACAGGATTAAGCTGAAATTCACACCACTGCAAGGAACAGACGATGCTAAAGGATAATCTATACCATATCAAAGACAATACTGCATGGAATGACCAGTGCCGTTTCGACATATCACTTGAAACAGACTCTGTCATATACAAGGCCCATTTTCCCGGGCAACCCATTACGCCCGGTGTTTGCCTCATGCAGATAGCCGTGGAACTGTTGAGCATACACCTGGGATGTGAACATAAGCTGTCCGGCGCAAGAAACGTAAAGTTTGTATCTCCTGTCATACCCGTGGAAGGCAGAATATATTCGTTCACATTCAGCAGTATCAAGCACGTTGACGAATGTCTGTCTGCCAGAGTTACGGTAACGTCCGGTGATACTGTCCATGCAAAAATGACACTGTCTGTAATACAATAACCGGCAATGGACATGAATAGTACCATAGAGCTGTTGCACGAACGTGGAATATGCGTCGTTATTCCGACGTACAACAACTGCGGAACCCTGGCAAACGTCATAGACCGCACGCTTGCCATGTGTGCTGACGTTATCGTTGTCAACGACGGCAGTACCGACGACACGGCAATGATACTTTCAGGATATGAAGACAGGATCACTGTCGTCTCATTCGAACGTAATGCGGGTAAGGGCAGTGCGCTGAAAGCCGGTTTTCGCAAGGCCATTGAAATGGGCTATGTCTATGCAATAACCCTGGATGCAGACGGGCAGCATTTCCCCGAGGATATTCCTGTATTGCTGAAAGCCAATATGGAAAATCCAGGCGCCCTGATTGTAGGTCAGAGACAGGGACTGGAATCCATCGAACGCTCGGCAGGAAGCAAGTTTGCCAACAGCTTCAGCAATTTCTGGTTCTGCGTCCAGACATTCCAATATCTCAAGGACACACAGACAGGCTACAGGCTGTACCCGTTACGCAAACTGCATGGCCTGTGCTTGCTTACCTCCAGATACGAGGCCGAACTGGAACTCCTGGTCTTTTCATCATGGCATGGAGTCAGACTGGTATCCGTTCCTGTCAATGTCTACTACCCGCCAATGGAGGAGCGCGTGTCTCATTTCAGACCGGGAAAGGATTTTGCACGCATCAGCATACTGAATACAATCCTCTGCTTCCTAACAATAGTGTACGCATTGCCCCTGAAGATAATCAGAACTGCGCTCACTGCTTGGAGCACATTGTTCTCGTTGTTTTTCTTCCTGGTTTGTACTATTGTCGTCATGCCGATATTTGCAGCTGCAGCAACCCTGTTCTGCAAAGGGCATGAGTCAAGGACCCGTGCAATGCACCTTCTGCTTAACAGATTGTCAAGGCTTGCCCTGTGCCTGATGCCCGGAGTAAGGAATTCCATCATCAATACAGACGCCGAGGATTTTTCAAGGCCGGCAGTCATCACATGCAACCACCAGTCGCACCTGGACCTGATGCTAATGCTCTCCCTGACACCGAAACTGATAGTGCTTACCAACGACTGGGTATGGAAGGCACCGCTGTATGGATACTTCATACGCATGGCTGAGTTCTATCCCGTCTCCATGGGTTACGAAGAGCTGCTTCCACGTTTGAGGAATTTGGTCAGCCGCGGTTATTCAATAGCCGTCTATCCCGAGGGCACAAGATCCGTCACAGGCAGGATAGGACGTTTTCACAAAGGAGCGTTTGAGCTTGCCGAGGCACTAGACATTGACATACTTCCCATGACTCTGTACGGTGCAGACATGGTATTGCCCAAGGGCGGAAAGTATATGCGCCGCGGTCAGATATGCATGGAGATAGGACAGCGCTATACACTGCCGCAGCAAAAGGCACTGGGCAGTATGTTGGAAAGAGCCTCGTTTTTCAGGAAACTTGCACAGAAGAGAATTGTGAATATAGCCCGAAACATGCTGGTCGCGCTGATGCTGCTTGTCTCCCTTGACTCGCATGCACAGAGGATAACCGAGTATCTGGCCGATGGAGACAATAATCCTGCCGTTATAGTATGCCCCGGCGGCAGCTATTTCTGGCACGACATGAAGACCGAGGGACATCTTGTGGCCGAGTGGCTTCGGAGTAACGGCATTTCGGCCTTCGTACTTGACTACAGGGCAGGCGGCGTTCCCTCGTTTATCATGCATTGGAGGTGGGGCAGGGCAGGCAGCCAGTATCCCGATGCCCAGAACGACCTGCAGCATGCTATTATCCACGTCAAGAACCATGCGGCCGAACTTGGCATAGATACGACAAAAGTGGGCGCCATGGGATTCTCGGCAGGCGGTCATCTGGTAATGTCTGTTGCCGAGATATATGATTCCGGGCGCAGCCGTCCGGCCTTCGTGGCTCCAATATATCCTGTGGTGACGATGACCGCAGACTGTGTCCACAAGCGTTCCAGACGCGGGCTGCTGGGCGATACCAGAAAGTACAGCAAGGCCCTGAGGGAGAAGCTATCCCTTGAGCGCAATGTTCCACATAACTGTCCGCCCGTATTCCTCGTGAACTGCGTTGACGACCCCGTTGTCGATTACAGGAACAGCGTCCTGCTTGCCGAGGCACTTAAGGAGAAGAACATCACACACAAGTATCTGCAATACCAGACAGGAGGACACGGTTTCGGGGCATCGGACACAAAGGGCACGGAAGAATGTCGCCAGTGGAAGGCAGAATTCCTGCGTTGGCTGGATGAAATAGGTATATTATGAATGCAGGATTAAGAATATACGATTATCTGAAAACCCACAAACGCATCAGGCTCTCCATCCTGATTGTCGTGACACTGCTTATGGCGCTTCTCGCCTCCAGGCTGTCATTCAAGGAGGATATATCCGATTTCCTGCCGCTGGATTCGGTTGAGCGCAACAATATGGAGGTCTTCCAAAACATATCCGGAGCATCCGAGATAGTCGTCCTGTTCGATAACCCGGGCAACGCTCAACGTGTAACAGAAGCCATCGGATGTTTCCGCCAGGCACTGGACAGTTTGGACACCAACCACTGGACGGACGATGCCATTTGGATTATCGACACCGAGGGCATTGATTCCGTCCGCACATTCATATATGACCATATACCATATTTCCTGACCGCGGCAGACTATGCAAGGATAGACAGCATGTTGTCCGACGACGGTTATGTCGCCAAGGCCCTTGAAAGAGACATCGAGATGCTCATGCTTCCCTCCGGAGGATTTGTACAGGACAATCTGGCCAAGGACCCCCTTGGACTTTTCTCACCGGTATATGACAGGTTGCATGGGATGCAGCGCGAATCCGCCTTTGAACTTGTGGACGGCTATATCTTCACGCCCGACATGTCCCGCGCCTTTGTTACAATCCGCTCTCCGTTTGGCAACAGCGAAACAGGCAGGAACGGCCAGTTGCTCGACATCATCAGTGATGCCATGAACATTGCCGGGAACAAATGCCCCGATGTTAATACACATATTACAGGCGGCCCAGTCATTGCCGTCGGGAATGCATCACAGATCAGGAAGGACAGTCTGCTTGCCTTTTCACTCGCCGCAGTCCTCATCCTCCTCATCATGTTCTATGCATTCAGGTCAGTAACCAATATCATCCTCACCGCAGCCACAATCCTATGGGGCTTCCTCTTTGCGTTAGCCGGAATGTCCCTGATCCATACAGAAATCTCACTTATCGTACTAGGCATCTCGTCTATAATAATGGGCATTGCCTTCAACTATCCCCTGCACCTTATAAACCACCTGTCACATCAGCCGGACATCCGTCAGGCAATAAAGGAAATCATCTCGCCGCTCATCATCGGTAACGTCACCACCGTAGGCGCATTCATGGCACTGATTCCATTGCAGTCCACAGCCCTGCGCGACCTCGGGATATTTGCCTCGCTGATGCTGCTGGGAACCATATTGTTCGTACTCAGATTCCTGCCACATTACGTCAGGTCCGACAACAGGCACCGGAATACGGCAGCCCTGGACATGCTATCCAAAGTGCAACTGGACACGAAAAGACCATTCGTCTGTCTCGTCGCCATACTCACCCTTGTCCTTGCCTTCTTTGCATTCCAAATCGAGTTTGATTCCGACATAGCAAACATCAACTACATGACCCCTGAGCAGCGGCAGGACATGAAATACTTCCGCTCCCTTGCCGCTCCTTCGCAGGACAGCACCACCACGGTATATGCACTCTCGGACATCGACCTTGAATCATGGAACAGCATGATTGGCAAATACGAGCCTATATTTAGCCACAGGCTCGACTCTGTTGCCGCAGGATATGGATTTACCCCCGGTGCCTTTGACGATTTCAAGGGAATAGTCAGGAAACAGTACGGCAATTTACCCCTACAGTCCTCCGTACCCATTGTTTCAGCATTGTTGCTCGAGAATTTCTACAACGCCGGCGGCAAGACCGTTCGCATCGAAAAGATGCAAGTGCCGGACAGAAACGTCAGCGAGGTCGAGAGCAGGGTAGAGGGGAGCTTCGACATCAAGTCCATTAACAGTAGCCTCGCATCACGCATGACCGACGAATTCAACTACATAGGGTTGGTATGCTCGGCAATCGTCTTCATATTCCTGTGGTACTCCTTCAGCAACATCAGGCTCGCCATACTCGCATTCATACCTATGGCAGTCAGCTGGATATGGATTCTGGGCATCATGGGAATGACAGGCATCCAGTTCAACATAGTAAACATCATCCTGGCAACCTTCATTTTCGGCCAGGGAGACGACTACACCATATTCATGGCCGAAGGCTGCAGATACGAACACGCCACAGGCAAGCCCATGCTGGCATCATACAAGTCAAGCATCATCCTGAGCGCACTCATCATGTTCGCCGGCATCGGCGTCCTGGTATTCGCATCGCACCCCGCAATGTACTCACTCGGCATCGTGACAGTCGTAGGCATGGCCAGCGTCGTACTGATGTCATTTGTCGTTACGCCGGTATTATACAGGTTATTATTTAAAAGGAATATATAAATATATGAGAGAAGAAATAATAGGACTCCTTGATGACTTGCTTCCGCTCGTAGACCTCGAGTCCGATTTCCTGTTCGGAGAACTCAGCTCCCTCGATATCACCACCATTATGATGGTACTGTCCGAACACTATAATATCACCCTGAGCCACGAGGACGTCACCCCGCGCAACTTCCGCAACATCGACTCCATCGTCGAAATGGTACAGAACAAGCGATGACAATTCTTGACTATATACACAGGAACGCCCTTGCCGTTCCCCACAAGCCGGCAATAATAGCACAGGACGGCACCGTCATCACATACGCAGATGTATATCAGCGGATGCGTGACTGCGACAGCCTGCCGATACCCCTGCTGGGCGAATCATGGGAATCCGATTTCCATCTCAGGACAACCGGAACCACAGGCAAGTCAAAGACCGTGGTCATATCGCAGCAAGCCGTTATCGCCAACTCCCAGAACCTAATCCATGCACACGGATACAGCAGCAATACCGTCTTTGTCGTTGCCGGAGCACTGGACCACCTGGGCGGATGGAGCAAGATCTTCCCGACACTGATGACAGGCGGAACCCTGATTCTCCTGGACGGCATGAAGGACGTAAACGCCTTCTTCCGCGCAATGGACTACGACTCCACGCACCTTGCAACATTCCTCGTTCCCGCAAGCATCAGGATGCTCCTGCAGTTCAGCGCCGACAGACTTGCATCATATTCCCACAAGATAGAGTTCCTCGAGACAGGCGCAGCCCCCATATCACATACGGACATGCTCCGCCTCTGCCAGCTGCTGCCCCGTACACGCCTCTACAACACATACGCCTCGACCGAAACAGGCATCGTCTGCTCCTACAACTTCAACGACGGCAGAACGAAACCCGGCTGCTGCGGTCCCGCACTGCTCAATTCACAAGTCTTCATAACAGAATCCGGCACCATCGCCTGCAAGGGCAGTACGCTTATGAGCGGATACCTTGACGAGCCCGAACTCACAGCCACCGTGCTGAAGGACGGTTGCATCCACACCGCCGACAGCGGCTATATCGACGAAGACGGAATGCTGCACGTACTGGGTCGCAACGACGACGTAATCAACATCGGCGGCTACAAGGTCGATCCCGTCGAGGTCGAGAACAGGGCACTCGCATTCCCAGGCATCCAGGACTGTATATGCATTGCCGACCAGCACCCCGTCCTGGGCGACACACTGAAACTGCTGGTCAGGACAGGCGGAGATAAAATAGACAAAAAGGAAATAGCAAGATTCATGGCACAGACATTGGAACCATACAAAGTACCGACACGCTATGAATACGTAGAAATCATAAACCGCACGTCAAACGGAAAGTTAGACAGAAAATCCTATAGGAAATAATACAATATGCAAAGAAGAGTAGTCGTCACCGGAATAGGAATATGGTCCTGCATAGGACAGAATATACAGGCAGTCAGGGAATCACTCAGCCAAGGCCGCTCGGGCATAGGCATTGCCCAGGACCGCACCGCATACGGATACAGGTCGCCCCTCACAGGCATAGTGCCACGTCCTGACCTGAAAGGACTGGTAGGCAGGCGTCAGCGCGAGGGAATGTCCGAACAGGCCGAGTTTGCCTACATGGCATCATTGGAGGCATTCGATATGTCCGGTATCGATTCCCAGTACCGCGAGCAGAACGAAATCGGAGTCATCTTCGGCAACGACTCATCCGCCAAGGCCATTGTCCAGGCAGACCACATCATGCAGCATACCACGGACTCCGAACTAATAGGCGCCGGTAATATCTTCCAGTCCATGAACTCCACCGTAACCATGAACATGAGCTCCGCCTTTGGCCTGCGCGGAATAAACCTCACGGTCAGCGCAGCATGTGCCAGCGGCAGCCACTCCATAGGACTCGCATACACCCTGATACGCCAGGGTCTCCAGGATACCATACTGTGCGGAGGAGCCCAGGAAGTCAACAAATACGCCATGTCCTCCTTCGACGCATTGGGAGCATTCTCCAACAATACCGAAAATCCCACCCGGGCATCAAGACCCTTTGACCGCGACCGCGACGGACTCGTCCCCAGCGGCGGAGCAGCAGCACTCATTCTGGAAGACTACGACCACGCCGTCCGGCGCGGTGCCAATATCCTTGCCGAGATCTGCGGCTACGGCTTCTCCAGCAACGGCGATGCAATCAGCGCAGCCAGCGACCAAGGCTCCTACATAGCAATGACACGCGCCCTCAGCGACGCCGCAATCCAGGCCGATGACGTTGACTATATCAATGCCCACGCAACCAGCACACCCCAGGGCGACATGCTCGAGGCAATAGCCCTTGACCGACTGTTCGGCGGAAAGAAAGCCTACATCAGTAGCACAAAATCCATGACAGGACACGAATGCTGGATGGCAGGAGCCAGCGAGGCCGTCTACAGCATCATCATGATGCAGTCAGGCTTTGTAGCCCCCAATATCAATCTCGACAACCCCGACGAATACTCCGCCCGCCTCAACATCGCCCGCCATCGCATCGACACCGATGTCAACATCGTACTCAGCAACTCCTTCGGCTTCGGCGGTACAAACAGCGCCATTGTAATGAAGAAAGTAAAATAGATTTCCTACAAGCCTGCGAGTAATATAATATTATATATAATGTAGGCGTTGAACTGAATGATAAACAAAAAAGCAGAGCTGTGAAGCCCTGCTTTATTTTCGTCTTGGCGAGCGTTAGCGGAGGGGGATTTTTTTCAAAATAGTAAGTAAGTAAGTAGGTAAGTGAGTAAGTAAGCCGGGTAAACCCCACCTACTTACCCACATATCCATTGACACCTATACCTCGCCAATGTAG
>OMQX01000020.1 GCA_900313335.1 uncultured Prevotellaceae bacterium | reverse complement strand
AAAACCCTGAACCCAAAGGTGTTTGGCGGAATTTTGGGCCGTCGTGAGCTGGAAGGTGACCGCGAACAGATGGCTCAGTACCAAATTCCTGGAATAGATCTGGTAATTGTGGATCTCTATCCTTTTGAGCAGACGGTGGCAAGTGGCGCAAGCGAGGCCGATATTATAGAGAAAATAGACATAGGCGGTATCAGCCTGATACGTGCAGGTGCCAAGAATTTCCGTGATGTTGTCATTGTACCGTCCAAGGCCGAATACCAGCCTCTTCTGGAACTCCTTCGGAAGAAGGGCGGTGTGAGTGACTTGGAAGACCGCAAGTGGTTCGCTGCCCGTGCCTTTGGCGTTTCGAGCCACTATGATACTGCTATTCACAGTTATTTTGTAAAGTAATAGAAAAGACATTATACGAAAAATGGGACTATTTAGTTTTACCAAAGAAATCGCAATGGACTTGGGTACGGCAAATACCATCATAATCAATGATGGGAAGATTGTCGTGGATGAGCCCAGCGTAGTTGCCCTGGATCGTCGTACAGACAAAATGCTTGCTGTGGGTGGCAAGGCAAAGCAGATGTATGAAAAGACCAACCCTGATATCCGTACAATCCGCCCATTGCGTGATGGTGTGATAGCAGACTTCAATGCCTGTGAGCAGATGATGCGCGGTTTGATCAAGAAGGTTCACACTGGTTCGCGTCTGTTCACTCCGTCAATGAAGATGGTAATTGGCGTTCCAAGCGGTAGTACAGAGGTTGAAAAGCGTGCAGTTCGCGACAGTGCCGAGCATGCAGGCGGCCGTGAGGTATACTTGATCTACGAGCCAATGGCAGCTGCAATAGGAATAGGTCTGGATGTTCTTGCACCAGAGGGAAACATGATTGTTGACATAGGTGGTGGTAGCACCGAGATTGCAGTTATCAGCTTGGGTGGTATAGTTGCTGACAAATCCATGCGTGTTGCCGGCGATGAGTTGACGGCAGATATTCAGGAATACATGGCGCGTCAGCATAATGTGAAGGTTTCCGAGCGTATGGCCGAGCGTATCAAGATTAACGTAGGTGCTGCGCTGACCGAATTGGGTGACGAGGCTCCAGAAGATTATATCGTACATGGTCCGAACCGCATCACTGCTTTGCCTATGGAGGTAAAGGTATGCTATCAGGAAATTGCACGTTGTCTGGAGAAGACAGTTTCCAAGATTGAGGCTGCTGTATTGCAGGCGTTGGAGGAAACTCCGCCAGAACTGTATGCCGATATTGTAAAGAACGGAATATATCTGGCTGGTGGCGGTGCACTGCTGAAGGGACTTGCACGCCGATTGTCGGAAAAGATAGGTATTGAGTTCCATGTTGCTGATGATCCGCTGCGCTGCGTAGCCAAGGGTACAGGTGTGGCTCTTAAGCATGTTCATGATTTCCCATTCCTGATGTAATGTCCTGAATGAGGATAATATTTGACTGGATAGATAAAAACTTGCATTCGCTGATGTTCGTCCTGCTGGAGAGCATCAGCCTTGTGTTGTTGTTCCAGTTTAACAGCTACCAGGGGAGTCTGTGGTTCACAAGTGCGAATACAGTAGTAAGTACGATACAAAGTTGGGAAACCAAGGTAATCTCGTACATGAACCTGGGTACAGAAAACAGGACCCTGACAGAACGGAATGTTCAGCTGCAGCTCCAGCTTACAGCTTTGCGTGAACAACTGGAGGAAGCTGGCCGTGACACCTCCCTTGCCGGGCGTATGGATACTATGCGGATACTTGATGCCCGTGTCATAAACAACAGTATCGCACAAAAGGACAACTTCATTACCATAGACCGTGGCAGCAAAGATGGCGTACGGCCGGAAATGGGTGTCGTTACCGGTACAGGAGTCGTAGGCATAGTCAGCCAGGTTTCCAACCATGCTGCAATAGTCATACCTATTCTGAACAGTAAGTGCCGCATCAGCTGTCGTCTGCGAAACAGCGGCTATTTCGGCTATTTGCATTGGGATGGCGGTAGTCCTATGGAGGCCCTTCTTAATGATATCCCACGTCATGCTCATCTGAAGAAAGGTGATGCCGTTGAGACAAGTGGTTATTCCAATTCCTTCCCCGAGGGTATCTTTGTAGGGCGTATACTTAAGGTGCGTAATAGTAGCGATGGTCTCAGCTATGAGCCTGTGATAGCGCTTTCTGCTGATTTGGCCAACGTGCGTAATGTGTCTGTAATTCTGGGAAAGAAATGATTTATTCGTACTTTGGACGCATACGGCAGATAATGATAATACTGGCACTACAGGTGTTAGTGTTTGATTACATTCATTTGTGGGGATATGCAACTCCGCTGCTGGGCGTGATGGTTGTCGTCTATTCTCCGCTAAGTGATAATCGTGTGACAAATCTTGTAATGTCGTTCATGGCAGGCATTGTAATGGATATGTTTACCAACTCCCCTGGAGTGGCAGCGGCATCTATGACATTGGCATCGTTTGTCCAGCATCCATTACTGGAGATGATGGTTCCCAAGGATTCTGACGAGAATATGCTTCCTTCATGGCATACAATGGGTATGTCTTCCTACAGCGCATATCTGGCGATTATGCTGGCTGTCTATCATGTAGCGTATTTTGTCCTGGAGGTGTTCTCATTCATTAACCCTGTGGATATGATCATTTCCATAGTAAGCAGTTATGTCTTGAGTTTTATACTGGCGATGTCTTTCGAATTATTTCGGTTCGCGAAGAAAGGCAACGCTTGATGTGTGATACCTACAGTTTTCGCTACTGATGCTGGCAGAGAGGAATTACGAATTGGGCAAGCGCCGATATGTGCTGGGAGCGATAGCTTTTGCTGTCGTTTTTATATACGTCCTGCGTCTTTTCTCCCTACAGTTGCTGAGCGATGATTTCAAACGCAATGCCGACAGCAATGCATTTCTGCGTCGCATCCAATATCCTGCCCGGGGCGGAATAACAGACCGTAATGGTAAATTGATGGTTTACAATCAGCCTGCCTATGATATCATGGTGGTAATGAAGGAACAGGAAGGCATTGATACCATGGGTTTGTGTAATGCTTTGGGAATTACTGTAGAGTGGTATGAGAAACGCATGGAGGAAATCAAGGACCGTAACCGTAACCCCGGCTACAGCAGCTATACCGAGCAGTTGTTCATGAGCCAGCTCAATACTGAGGAGTTCAGTGCTTTTCAGGAAAAACTGTTCAGGTTCCCGGGTTTCTCAATCCAGAAGCGCAGTATACGTCAGTACACTATGCCCTATGCTGCCCATATCCTTGGAGATGTTGGCGAGGTGAGCCCTTCGGATATCGAGGCAGATGACTATTATAGAAGTGGAGACTATATAGGCAAGTTGGGCGTTGAGCGTTTCTACGAAAAACAACTGCGTGGAGAGAAAGGTGTTGAAATCCTGCTGCGAGATGCCCGTGGACGTATCAAGGGAAAGTATCAGAATGGAAAGATGGACCGTGCCCCGGAACCAGGACGTAATCTGACGTTGTCATTGGATTTGGACCTTCAAGCGCTTGGCGAGCGTCTGATGACAGGAAAGAAAGGGGCTATCGTAGCTATAGAACCTGCTACCGGTGAAGTGCTTTGCATGGTCAGTTCTCCTACATACGATCCACGCAAAATGGTAGGACGCCAGCGTGGAGCCAACAGTGCCAAGCTATATAGCGATCCGGCACGGCCATTGCTTAATCGCGCCATTATGGGACAGTACCCTCCGGGTTCTACCTTCAAGACCAGTCAGGGGCTTACTTTCCTCCAGGAAGGTATTATCACTCCAGGCACTGCCTATCCATGTAGCCATGGCTTCCGATATGGCGGAATGAAAGTTGGTTGTCATGCACATCCTGCACCACTTCCACTGATTCCATCGATTGCTACATCATGTAACGGGTATTTTTGCTGGGGTCTGTATCATATGTTTGGAAACCGCAGGCGGTATAAGACTATACAGGACGCGATGACCACGTGGAAGGATTTTATGGTAAGCATGGGATTCGGCTATCCGCTGGGAGTTGATCTTCCTGGCGAGAAACGCGGTATGATACCCAATGCCGATTACTACGACAAGGCTTACGGCAAGGATTGGACCAGCCTGTCCATTATCAGTATAGCCATCGGACAAGGCGAGGTCCTGTTGACTCCGTTGCAGATTGCCAATCTCGGTGCTACGATAGCCAATCGTGGATGGTTCATAACACCCCATGTGGTGAAGCATATTCAGGATGAGCAGTTGGACACCATGTATACGCATAGAAGATACACCAAGGTCCAGCCCTCGTATTACCAATATATCGTCGAGGGAATGCGCAAGGCTGTGACAGGTGGTACGTGTCGTGGCGCCAATACCTCAATGTACGAGGTGTGTGGAAAGACAGGTACCGCTCAGAATCCCCATGGTCGTGATCACTCCGCCTTTATGGGCTTTGCACCTATGGACAAACCGAAGATTGCAGTTTGCGTATATGTGGAGAATGGCGGCTTTGGCGCCCATTTCGGAGTACCTATAGGTGCACTTATAATGGAACAGTACATAAACGGAAAGTTGAGCGAGGGGTCCGAGGCACAGGCCAGGGCTTTTGAAAACAGGCACACTATATCAATCCAAGATGGCACAGAATAATCCCAATAGAAAAGGCGAGGGCATCCTGCGTAGCCTTGACTGGTTCACATTGTTCCTTTTTATGGCACTGCTGGCTATGGGCTGGATGAGCGTATGCGGTGCCAGCTATGATTTTGAAGAAGGAACCCAGCTGTTGGACTTTGGCAGCCGTAGCGGCATGCAGATTATCTGGATATTGACGTCGCTGTTGCTTGGAACGGTTATACTTTGTATTGATGACCGTATAGTCGAGAGTTTCTCGTACATTATATATATAGGATTCGTAGTCCTGTTGTTCGTAACGCCTTTTCTGGCTCATGATATCAAAGGTAGCCTTTCATGGATCAAGATAGGTTCATTCAGTATTCAGCCTGCCGAGTTTGCAAAATTTGGTACAGCCCTATGCGTTGCCAAGGCAATTTCATCGTTCAACCTGAAATTGGAGAAATGGCGTGACCTGATTATCAGTGCAACCATAGTGTCAGTACCAATGTTCCTGATCATCCTGCAAAAAGAAACTGGTTCGGCACTGGTATATCTTGCGTTTTTCTTTATGTTCTACCGCGAGGGAATGGCAGGCAGTATCCTGTTCAGCGGTGCTGCGGCTGTCCTGTATTTTGTCGTAGGCATACGTTATGCCGAGGAACCGTTATGGGGTATTGCACAAGTCAGCATGGGTGAGTTCTTTGTGCTCGCTGCCATTCATCTTTTCTCCTCAATTATGATGTGGGTATACACCCCATTGCGTGGCCCTTTCCTGCGAGTCCTGCTGATAGGCTCGTCAACATATGTCTTCTCCGTGCTGTTCTGTAAATACATGATTCCGTTCAATGCCTGCTGGGTACAGTGGGGTGTGCTGGCAGTGATGACCATATATCTGTTCTATCTGGCAATTCGCGACAGGATGTTAAGCTATGCGTTGATAGGAATCTTTGCCATGGGCAGTGTCGGATTCTTCTACAGTGTCGACTATGTCCTTAACGAGGTTATGCAGAAGCATCAGCAGACACGTGTACGTGTATTGCTGGGCTTGGAGGATGACCCCCGCGGTGCCGGTTACAACGTGATTCAGGCCAAGATAGCCATAGGTAGCGGAGGGTTGAATGGAAAGGGTTTCCTGAATGGTACTCAGACAAAACTAAAATATGTTCCAGAGCAGGATACGGACTTTATATTCTGTACGGTAGGCGAGGAAGAGGGTTTTGTCGGCTGTACCTTGGTGCTTGTGCTGTTCCTGGCACTTATACTTAGGTTAATCCATCTGGCAGAGCGACAACCGTTACGATTCGGACGTATTTACGGCTATTGTGTGCTTAGCATATTCATGTTCCACGTATTCATCAATGTGGGTATGGTACTTGGCCTGACACCTGTTATCGGAATCCCACTGCCATTTTTCAGTTACGGAGGCTCCTCACTGTGGGGATTCACAATCCTGTTGTTTATCTTCCTCAGGATAGACGCAGCACGCAAAAGGTTGCTACATTAGTTTTATTCCTATGTCATGTATGTGCGGCAGAGTCTCCTGACTCATCAGGTGGATTAGTTTCAGTTTACCCTTCTGTCCTTTTTTCAGGTGTATGGGCTTGACTTCTCCGTTAATGCTAAACAAGGTGACACCCGATGCATCCAGGTATTTGCCGTTGTTGCTCATATCAATACGGACTGTGTCGCAGATTATTGCATTGGGGATCTCCAGTTCCATTTTATATGCAATCCACATGGCACGGTAGGGGAACCTGGTTCCTGTCCTTGCCTGTATCTGCAGACCATAATTGCGTGTTTCCTGGATTTCAGGTATGTCGTATACAAGTGTGTCCGTATGCTTCCATCCCTCATTTCCATCAATAGTATGGAACTGATGCTGGATTATCCCATTGGTGCAGCTACTTAGCAGCAGAGCCGTCAGAATTAGGCTTACCGTGCTTCTTGCCATGGTTCTTCTTCTTTTTCTTGTGCTTACTGTGGAACTTGCTGTCAAAACGGTTCAGGTCTTCCTGTGTTGCCAAGTCAACAGGAAGCTCAGGCTTCATCCGTTCGCCCTCAATCAGTGAATTCGGTTTCTCGCCATTCTTGTTCAGCGTTATGATTTCTATTGCACGTTGCGCAGTAATCTCTGTTACATTGGCAGCCAGGTGCTTGTCCGATGAGTATGATACGCGCCCCCGCAGGATATCCGCCTTGAAGAAGAACCATTCGCCTTCCTGAGTACAAAGAACGGCATCACGCTGTGGCAGTTTCTGAGAAGCTTCCATATATTGGTCGACCTCGTAATTCATGCAACACTTCAGCTTTGCGCACTGTCCTGCCAGTTTTTGCGGATTAAGCGACAAATCCTGTATACGTGCAGCAGGAGTTCCTACGCTCGTAAAGTTCTTCATCCATGTCGAACAGCACAATTCACGTCCGCAAGGTCCGAACCCACCGATACGTCCCGCCTCTTGACGGGCACCTATCTGCTTCATCTCGATGCGTACATGAAATACCTCTGCCAATACTTTTATTAACTGGCGGAAATCAACCCGGCCATCAGCAATATAGTAGAAAATGGCCTTGCCTCCATCACCCTGATACTCGACATCACCTATTTTCATCTCTAGCCCCAGGTCCTTGGCTATTTGGCGGGACTCAATCATAGTTTGGTGTTCACGTGCCTTGGCAGCCTCGTATTTCTCAATATCAGATTCGCGTGCAATCCGGTAGATTCTCTTGATGTCCTCCGGATTCTTCAGATTAGCCTTCTGGACTTGCAGCGCTACCAGCGAGCCGGTCATGGTAACCGTGCCAATATCATGTCCGGGTGTCCCCTCTACCGCTACAACATCACCCTTGTGCAGTTCCAGGTTGTTGCTGTTGTGATAATATCCCTTACGCGTGTTCTTGAATTGTACTTCCACAAGGTCGCTAACCTCGGTATTACCGGGGATATCGGCCATATAGTCGAAGACATTCAACTGCGTATAGTGGTTGGCATGCCAACCCTTGGCACACAGTCCGCGTCCTCCGCCGCAAATATATCTGTTCTCCATCTATGTTGTTTTCAAGTTTTATGTTCGACGTTTTATTGTAATAGCAGCACGATCATTTTAAGCGAGAAATCAAAGAATACCATACGCGGATTTACATTGTGCTCTATGTCCTTTTGGCAATGCTCCAATTCCGCCATTATTGGAATTACATTCTTTTCATTGATGAAACGGGCGAATTTTGTACTGAACTGTGCCTCGTCAGGCATCTGGAACACCATTTCCGGACGTTGGAAATTGTATGCGAAGTTTTCACGCAACAGGCGCTGGCAGTATTCCAGCAGCCTTTTCTGACGTTCGCGCCCCAGATTGCTCACGGTCTCACTCCATGAACGCATATCCTTAATCCTGCGCATATAGCTTAAGCGCATCAACTGGACAAACAGGTCGAAGAACAATTGCTGCTCATTACCTGCAGCCAAGCGTTTAATGGCACTTGTATAGCTTCCCTGGGAGACATGCGCAATTGCAGCTGCTGTTTCATCAGGAACTGACGCCCTCTCCTTTAGGGCTTCGCTTATCTCTGCTTCACTCAATGCGGGGATCTGTAATTGCTGCGTACGGCTCTGTATGGTTCCCAATACATTGTCGGCATCCTGTGTTACAAGCAGGAAATATGTTTCATGTGGCGGCTCCTCGATAATTTTCAGCAGTTTGTTTGCTGCCTCTGTCTTCATTCGCTCGGGCAACCATATAATCACTACACGTCTGCCTCCACGGCTGGCTTTCAATTGCAGTTTCTGCTGTAGCGAGTCACTTTCGCTCACATAGATTACAATCTGCTGGTTCTCGGCTTTTATGTCCTCCAACCAGTCTTCGGTGTCAAAATACGGGTTGCGTAGCAACTGGTCACGCCACTCCTGTATGTAATCATCGGATATCGGATGATCAGTATTCTTTTTCTTGTATATGGGGAATGAAAAATGCAGGTCGGGGTGAGCCCACTTATCAAGCATCGCAGTATCGCTTTCATCCTTTTCCAGCAGCAGGCGAGCGAATGCCAGGGCCAATGGCATTGCACCGGAACCAAAGGGATCGCACAGCATAATGGCATGTGCAATCTTGTTCTCTGCAACCATCGCATTCAAGCGACTTTTAACCTCTTCCAGTCCTATGACCTGACTAAAATCCACTTAATCTGCTTGAAAATGTTTAATATATCCTTTTTGCAATCTCTGTAATGCTATCCACCGAACCGACAGTATAGAAATGCAGGTTGGGAGCACCCTTTTTCAATAACTCCCGGCATTGTGCTGACGCCCACTCAATGCCGACCTGTCGTATCTCGTCATCAGTCTTGCATTTGACAGCCTCGCGATACAGCGGTTCCGGCAGGTCGCAGTGGAATATCTTGGGCACCATGGTCAGTTGTGAAACCTTGGCCAGTGGTTTTATTCCAGGAACGATAGGAACTGTGATGCCAGCATTACGGGCACGCTCCACAAACTTAAAGTATTTATCGTTGTCGTAGAACAGCTGTGTTACGGCATATTCTGCTCCCAATTGGACCTTCCGTTTCAGTACTTGCAAATCACTGTCGATATTGGCAGCCTCTTCGTGCTTTTCAGGATAGCATGCCACACCAAACCTAAATTTTTCGCCAGGACATTTTATTGCGGTTCCATCGAAGAAATGACCGTTGTTGAACTTCTGTATCTGATCAATCAGATCGGTAGCATGCGTGGGACCATCCCCGGTAGGGTAGAAACATGCATCCTCCTTAGCCTTGTCCCCACGCAGCACCAACAAGTCGCTGATGCCTAGGAACTGAAGGTCCAGGAGCATGTATTCCAGATCCTCGCGAGTGTGACCGCTGCATACGATGTGCGGAACGACAGGTATTCCATAACGTTGCTGGATAGCAGCTGCAATGGCAATGGTGCCGGGGCGCCTGCGAATCTTCTGCCGCTGCATCAGACCACCGCCCAGATCCTTGTATACAAACTCACTGCGGTGTGTGGTAATGTTGATATATCTCGGATCAAATTCCTTCAGGCAATCTATGGTATTGAACAGCGCATCTGTTCCATTACCTTTCAGCGGCGGCAGGACCTCAAAGGAGAACGGCCGGCTGTTCTTATCGTTGATAAGGTCTATAACCTTCATGTTTTAGCGGACAATTATCCAAATATAGATATAAATTTGTGTGTAAAGTTAAGTAAATTATGACAAAACCACAAAGCTTTTAAAATAAAATATAGGAAAAAGCTGTCTGGCAGAATAACGTGTTTATTATTTTTATATATTTGTAAGTGCAAAAAACCAAACATAACAAATAAATCTTTATCATTATGACACTTATCAAATCAATCTCTGGTATCAGAGGAACTATTGGCGGTAAGGCAGGTGATACACTCAATCCCCTGGATATCGTCAAATTTACAAGTGCTTATGCAACACTCATCCGCAAGACCTCTCCCGTAAAGAGCAACAAGATTGTTGTCGGCAGGGATGCCCGTATATCCGGCGAGATGGTCAAGAACGTAGTTTGTGGTACTCTGATGGGTATGGGTTTTGATGTTGTCAATATCGGTCTGGCATCAACGCCTACTACCGAGATTGCTGTCACCATGGAAGGTGCCGACGGCGGTATCATTCTTACTGCAAGTCACAACCCGCGTATGTGGAACGCCTTGAAGCTCCTGAACGAGAAGGGCGAGTTCCTCAACAAGGTACAGGGCGAGGAGGTACTGCGTATTGCTGCAGCTGAGGACTTCGAGTATGCCGATGTTGATCACCTTGGCAGCTATCGCGAGGACAATACCTACGACCAGAAGCACATTGATATGGTACTGGGTCTGGACCTGGTTGATGTAGAGGCAGTAAAAGCCCGCAAATTCAAGGTCGCTTTTGATGCAGTCAACTCAGTAGGCGGTATCATCCTGCCCAAGCTCTTCGATCAGTTAGGCGTTGAGTACACCGGCATGTTTACCGAGGCTACAGGTGATTTCCAGCATAATCCCGAGCCATTGGAGAAGAATCTTGGCGATATCAAGGCCCTGATGCAGAAGGGTGGGCATGACATCGCATTCGTCGTTGACCCCGATGTGGATCGTCTGGCCCTGTTCTGCGAGGACGGTACTATGTATGGTGAGGAGTATACCCTTGTTACCGTAGCAGATTACGTTCTGCAGAATACTCCGGGAAATACTGTCAGCAACCTCTCTTCTACCCGTGCACTCCGTGATGTAACCAACCGCTATGCAGGTTGCAAGTACAATGCAGCAGCAGTAGGTGAGGTTAACGTTGTTACCAAGATGTACGAAACCAATGCAGTTATCGGAGGTGAGGGCAATGGCGGTGTCATCTATCCTGCTGCCCACAGCGGCCGTGACGCCCTTGTAGGCATTGCCCTGATTCTTACATACCTTGCCAAGAAGGGCATGACCACAAGCCAGTTGCGTGCAACCTATCCTCCGTATCAGATTGCAAAGAACCGTATCGACCTCACACCCGATACAGACGTTGATGCAATTCTGGTCAAGGTCAAGGAACTGTATAAGGACCAGGAGGTTAATGATATCGATGGTGTCAAGATTGATTTCCCCGATAAGTGGGTTCATCTGCGCAAGTCCAACACCGAGCCTATCATCCGCGTTTACAGCGAGGCCAGCACAATGGAAGCCGCAGACAAGCTCGGCAAGGAAATCATGGATGTAGTTTATTCAATGGTCAAGTAAAATGTTAACACAGATTATCAATGGTCGCATACTGACCCCTCAGGGCTGGTTGAAGGATGGCAGCGTTATTCTTCGCGACAACAAGATATTGGAAGTAACCAACTGCGACCTTGCAGTCATCGGTGCCGAGCTTATTGATGCCAAGGGCATGTATGTAGTACCGGGCGGTATAGAAATGCACGTTCATGGCGGTGGCGGCCGCGATTTCCAGGAGGGTAGCGAAGAGGCATTCCGCATTGCCTGCGCAGCTCACGCAAAGCATGGTACGACATCAATCTATCCCACTTTGTCTTCATCTACAGTACCTATGATCGAGGCTGCTGTCGAGACATGTAACAAGCTGATGGCAGAGAAGGACAGCTCTATACTGGGCCTCCACCTGGAGGGTCACTACCTCAATCCCAAGAAGGCAGGTGCCCAAATGCCCGAGCTTATTAAGAATCCTGATCCCAACGAGTACATTCCCATCGTGGAGAACAGTCCGTGTCTGGTTCGTTGGGATGCAGCACCCGAGATGCCCGGAGCAATCCAGTTCGGCAAGTATTGCGCAGAAAAAGGAGTTCTCCCATCAATAGCCCATACCAATGCTGAATACAAGGATGTCCGTGCAGCATACGAGGTAGGTTATACACACGTAACCCATTTCTACAATGCCATGCCAGGCTTCCACAACAAGCAGGAGTATAAGTACGAAGGTACTGTCGAGAGCGTATACCTGATGGATGATATGACAGTCGAGGTCGTGGCAGATGGTATCCACGTTCCCCCCACAATCATGCGTATGTGCTACAAGATCAAGGGTGTAGAGCGTATGGCGCTTATTACCGACGCCCTGGCAGTTGCAGCTGCAGGTGATGATGCCGAGGCATTTGATCCGCGTGTGATTATCGAGGACGGTGTTTGTAAACTCTCCGACCGCAGTGCGTTGGCAGGCTCCATCGCTACAATGGACCGCCTTATCCGTACAGCTGTACAGCAAGCCGAGATACCTCTCGAGGATGCTTGCCGTATGGTCAGCGAGACACCTGCCCACATCATGGGATGCTATGACCGCAAGGGTTCACTGTCACGTAACAAGGATGCAGATATCCTTATCCTTGACAAGGACCTGAACGTACGTATGGTTTGGCAGATGGGCAAGATCATCGAGAATACCCTATTCTAAATAAGTGAGCAACAAGACTTCTATATGGCGTCGCTTGTCCGGCAACGATGAGTTCAAGCGGCGCCTTTATATTATTATCTTTGAAAGCGACACACCGCTGGGCAAGGCATTTGACGTTGCCCTCCTATGGGCTATACTGTTAAGTATAGTCCTCATTATGGTCGAAAGCATTCCCTTTATACCAGACTGGCTGAGCAGCTTCCTGGTAATATGGGAATACGTATTCACAGGTTTCTTTACTGCCGAATATATCGCACGTATCTACTGCTCGCCCAATCCCCGTAAGTATATTACCAGTTTCTTCGGTATCATAGACCTGCTCAGTACTATGCCATTCTATCTTGGTCTCTTTTTCTCTGCAAGCAGATATCTTATGGTGCTCAGGACATTCAGGCTGATACGTGTTTTCCGCGTATTCAAACTGTTCAGTTTCCTGGAGGAAGGCGATAAACTGCTCAAGTCACTGAAACTCAGTTTCCCCAAGATAATGGTATTCTTCCTATTCGTGGTAATTATGGTAATATCACTTGGAACCATGATGTATATGGTCGAGGGGAGTCAGCCGGGAACGCCGTTTACCGATGTCCCTACCAGTATATATTGGGCGGTGGTCACAATGACCACCGTAGGGTATGGCGACATAGTTCCCGTTACCTTTATCGGTCGTATCCTCAGTGCTGTCGTAATGCTTCTGGGCTACACCATAATAGCAGTACCTACGGGCATAGTCAGTGCACAGTTCAGCCGTGACAATCTCCATGGCGATTCAGGCGAGAAAAAGGCAAAATGCAAGGAATGTGGCAGTACCCTGCCGGAAAACGCCCATTATTGTCCTTTCTGTGGTAATGAAATAGAATAATCCTAATTATGACATTATAAATTATGAGTTTAAGAAGATTTTATGCCATCGCATTTGTGCTGTTGGCAATCGGAACAGTAGTTGCACAGCAGATGCCCGCCATTCCACAAGACCCCGACGTAAAGGTAGGCAAGCTGGACAACGGACTGACTTATTACATTCGTCACAACGCATGGCCTGAACAGCGTGCCGAGTTCTACATTGCCCAGCGCGTGGGCTCAATTCAGGAGGATGACAACCAACGTGGTCTGGCTCACTTCCTGGAGCACATGGCTTTCAACGGCTCCAAGCACTTCAAGGGCAACGAGATGCTGCGCTGGTGTGAGAGTGTGGGCGTGAAGTTTGGTACCGACCTGAATGCCTACACCTCAATAGATCAGACAGTATATAATATAAGTAATGTACCCACTACCCGCGAGGGCATCGTGGACTCGTGTCTGCTCATTCTATTTGACTGGGCCGACGGTCTGCTGTTGGAACAGGAGGAGATAGAGAAGGAGCGTGGCGTGATTCATGAGGAGTGGCGCCTGCGTACCTCGGCCCAGACACGTATGCTGGAGCGCGACCTGCCCAAACTGTACCCGAATTCGAAGTACGGTCACCGCATGCCTATCGGTCTGATGGAGATTATCGACAACTTTGAGCGTCCGTTCCTGCAGGCTTACTACGAAAAGTGGTACCGTCCGGACAATCAGGCTATTATTGTGGTGGGTGACGTGAACGTTGACCAGGTGGAGCAGAAAATCAAGAAACTGTTCTCGCCCATCGTGCTGCCCGAGAACCGCACACTGGTAACGACATACCCCGTGCCCGACAATAACGAGGCTATCATCGTTATTGACAAGGATAAGGAGCAGCCTTACAATATTGTGGAAGTGCTGATGAAGCACGAGACGTTCCCCGATTCGCTGAAGGGTAATCTGATCTACATCCTTGCCGACTATATGAAGGATGCTGCCATGAGCATGCTGAACGACCGCCTTAAGGAGTTTGCCGAGAAGCCCGAAAGTCCGTTCCTGCAGGCTTCTGTAGGTGATGGCAACTATCTGTTGTCGCGTGGCGTGGATGCATTTAATTTGGCTATTCTGCCCAAGGACGGACAGGCCGAGGCTGCTGTGCAGACTGTGTTGACGGAGGCCCGCCGTGCTGCTGAGTTCGGCTTTACGCCTACGGAGTACAACCGTTTCAAGGCCAACTATATCAGTAATCTGGACAAGCAGTATTCGAATAAGGACAAGCGTTACAATAGTCAGTTTGTGTCTAATTACGTGCAGCACTTCCTGAACAACGAGCCTATTCCCAGCATCGACTTCATGTATCAGACTATGAAGCAGGTGGTGCCCGTACTGCCCATAGAAGGTGTGAATATGGTAATGAAGAAATTGGTA
>OMQX01000139.1 GCA_900313335.1 uncultured Prevotellaceae bacterium | reverse complement strand
GGCGTTCTCTACGACAATAGCCTGACTTGCGGATAGGGGAGTGGTGAGACCCAGTGCACGGCCGGCTTTCTCAAGCCCCATCATATAAGGTTCCGGATTAGGTTTGCCGTGTTTCACGTCAAATGCAGTGACCATTAATTCCTCTTTAAAATGTCCTGGATAGGCATTGTCGAGGCTTTCCAGCAGGGATAGCTGTCCACTGCCTGTTACCAGGATGCGTATCAGGCCCCGTTTGCGTACATTGTTAAGTACATCTGCTGCACCAGCCATCGGTTTCACGGCAGGAAGGGTGTTGAATATGTCGCTTTTGGTCTTGTATATTGCAAGTATCTCCTGTTCTGTAGCATCACGTCCCCAGTCGCGTTGCGTAAAGATGTCTATTGTCCCCTCTCCGGTACGTCCTTCATTCATGTATACATCTTCCCGGGTCATGGACAGACCATGGTGTTCCATCGCCTGTATCCATGCCTCTGCGTGGTTTTTCATGCTGTCAAACAGTACACCGTCCATATCAAACAGCACCGCCTTCAAAGCAGTGCTGTTCAATTTGTCATTAAGAATATCTTCCAAATTATACGCCATCGTTGTCCGAATCATCTTCCTCAAAAAGACTGTCGTCTTTTGATAACTTGTAACTTCCGTCCGGTGCAATCGTCAAGAGAAACGGCTGGCTCATATCGCTGTCGGGATAGCTGACAGCCAGTTCGAAATAGACATTGCCACCTTCCACTTTCATGAAGCGGCAACCATCCACAATGCTGTTGTCCAGAAATTCCTCTGTCAGGTAAGCCTTAAAGCTGGCTTTGGTAAATGTATGGCTGAACATACGACTTCCGTCACGTGTTACCCCTATGGTCAATGTCGTTGCGCTGAACTTGTCTCCAAACTCGTCAATCACATATCCAAGTGAATCGTTGGAAATACGGTCTACAGTGTATACAAACCTATGACCCTCGGCATTACAAGTGTCAGTTGTGTGCAGGTCTGGTATTTTGCGTGACAGCATTGCCTCCTGCGTTTTTGGCGTGTTATCTTGCTGGACATTCTTGTCCTTGCATCCTGTCAGGATTACGGCTGGCAGGAGCAGAATTAACAGATGTTTCATTACTTGGTTTCTTCAGATGGAGCCTGGTCAATCAAATCCAGGAACTGATCCAGTTTAGGAGTGATGATAATCTGTGTGCGACGGTTGCGGGCACGGCCATCTGCGGTATCATTGTCTGCGATGGTGTTGTATTCGCCACGACCGGCAGCACTCAGGCGTTTGGGATTTACATTGTACTTGTTCTGGAGTTCCTGTACTACGCTGCTTGCGCGCAGGGCACTCAAATCCCAGTTGTTGCGAATGTTGGTCTTGCTGATAGGAACATTGTCGGTATTACCTTCTACCAGGACTTCGTAGTCGCTATAATCTGTGATTATCTTTGCAATCTTGGACAAAGTTTCGCTGGCAGCAGGGCTTATCTCATAACTGCCGCTCTTGTAGAGCATATTGTCGTTGAGGCTGATGTATACCACACCCTTCAGGACCTGTACGTCAACATCCTTGAGTTCTTCTTTGCTCAGTGAGCGGGTCAACCGGTTGCTGAGAGCGAGGTTCAAGCTATCGCTCTTGCTCTTGGCGTCGATCAGCTGCTTGATATACTTGTTGCTTGCATTAATCTCATCAACCAGCTTGCTGATGTTTGCACCACCTTGGTTGATGCTGTTATCCAAAGTCTGCTGCATGATCTTCATGCCCTCCTTCATCTCAGTGATGGTCGCATTCTTTTCGGCTACCTGTGTTTCCAGTGCCTTGTTCTGAGCCTGGTACTTGGCCAGTTCAACCTGCAGGTTGTTGTTGTCGCTTTGACATGTTTCCAGCTTGCTTTGTGCAGCAACCAGATCCTTTTTGCTGGCGCAACTGCCCATAACCAGGACAGCGGCTGCAGCTATCATACAAAATTTGATTGTCTTCATAATTAATAATGTATTATGGTCTGTTTATAGTTGTTTTGCTGTGCAAATGTACTAATTATTCCGTTTTCACCATATTTTTCAGTGTTATATTTTGTTGAATAGCGTTTCAAAAGTATAAAAAATTATGCCATAAAAATTACAAATTTCAGCAAAAAGCTATATCTTTGTTGGCAAATTGACAATAAAATCCATGAGTAAACTGATAAAACCTGCAAATTACAGGCCTTCGCTTGACTTAAAGCAAACAGAGCTTGCAATCAAGAAGATAAAGGATTTTTTTCTTCACAGCCTTAGTTCCGAGTTACGCCTGCGTCGTGTGACAGCACCGCTTTTTGTGCTGCGCGGCTTGGGCCTGAACGATGACCTGAACGGTATAGAACGTCCTGTCTCATTCCCTATAAAGGATATGGACGAGAGTATTGCCGAGGTCGTGCATTCACTGGCTAAATGGAAGCGTGTCACTCTTGCAGAGTACGAGGTTCAGCCTGGATACGGCATAATTACCGACATGAATGCCATCCGTGCAGACGAGGAACTGGACAATATCCACTCTTTGTACGTAGACCAGTGGGACTGGGAGCGCACCATGACTGCCGAGCAGCGCAATCTGGCATTCCTGCGTCGTATTGTCAATAAGATTTACGGTGCTATCCTTCGTACGGAGTTTTATATTTGCGAGACATACCCGCAACTCGAGGCATTCCTTCCTGAGGACGTTCATTTTATTCACAGCGAAGAGCTTGTTCGTATGTATCCGGACAAATCACCCAAGGAGCGAGAGGATCTGATATGTCAGAAATATGGAGCTGTATTCATTATTGGCATTGGAGGAAAACTGAGCGACGGCAAGGAGCATGATCTGCGTGCACCGGACTATGATGACTGGAGCAGTCCCAATGAAGACGGTTTCAGTGGCCTGAATGGTGATTTGCTTATATGGTATCCTATTCTCGGTCGCAGTATCGAACTCAGTTCGATGGGTATTCGTGTAGACAAGGCAGCTTTGGAACGTCAGTTGGAACTTCAG
Organism: uncultured Prevotellaceae bacterium; assembly: GCA_900313335.1. Classification (GTDB taxonomy): domain Bacteria; phylum Bacteroidota; class Bacteroidia; order Bacteroidales; family Bacteroidaceae; genus Physcousia. The sequence continues at coordinate 926 of OMQX01000139.1, read as the reverse complement.
GGCAAGACCGAGCGTTGTAATTTGTATTTCCACCGTCGTCTTCTGGATGGTACATTACCGCTCAGTATCGGTGGAGGTATCGGTCAGAGTCGCTTGTGCATGGTTCTCCTGCATAAGGCTCATATCGGTGAGACCCAGTCCAGTATATGGCCGGATGAAATGCGTCGGGAGTGCAGGGAATTAGGAATGACGCTTATTTAATTAAATAATTATCAAAAAATATCTCCATAGTGTTCGCTATGGAGATATTTTTTATCTGAAGAGAAGGAGATGTCTGTCTGTTATCTGACAGATATCTTGCGTCCTTCGATGATATATAAGCCTGGAGCCAATCCTGTTGTGCTCTGTAGCAGAGGTACCTGCTTGCGCATGCGTATACCATTTATAGTATATACGTCTACCAGGCGGTTAGGACCTTCCGGATCATTCATCAGACTCTGTACGTCAGTAGGCTGGCCCGGATCCTCAGGCTTAATTATGTCATCTTCGTATATATCGGCATATTTCGCCAGATTATTCCATATAAAGTTATAGCGTTGGGTCAGCCAATTCTTGGCATTTGACGTCTGTGTAGCATAATGGTTGCCCTCCCCGTTCCACTGGCTTGCATTGTGCTGTAATGAAGGCTGGACGTAGGCGTAGTAGTCATCAATGTGCTCCAACAGGTCTGTCAATCCATCGTGGTCCACATAGTGACGCCATACCTTGTAATATGCTTGTTGTGCCAATATGGAGGAACGTAATGCGTCAAAGAAGGGATAGCCCATGTTGCTGCTGGTACATCCTGTAAAGATATCTGTGTCGGCACTGTAAACGTAATATTTGTTTGTTCCGTCGTAGCCGAATGCCCAATCAAAATCCCAGACAGGACCGAAATATATTTTATCATCTCCTCTTTCTTTAGTCATATAAAAACTACTCCAAAC
>OMQX01000017.1 GCA_900313335.1 uncultured Prevotellaceae bacterium | reverse complement strand
TGAAACGAGCAAAGCCGATAATGATATTCTTGGCAAAACGAGGCTGAACCTCCATGAACTCGCCATTATCCACGATACCGGCAATAACCTGATACATATCATAAGGCTTGTTAGGATTGTCCGGCAGAATCTCGTTCAGGAAATCCTCCTTACGGTCTATAGGATCATCACAAGGAACCAGCGGAGTCTTCTCCAGATTGTTCTGTGGAATATAGCTCATCAGCTTCTTAATCAGTGCTATGGCCTCCTCCTCGGTACTTGCAGTAAAATGAGTGACACCGCTCTTTGTAGAATGAACGCTGGCACCGCCCAACTGCTCCTGAGTAACCACCTCACCCAGGACAGCCTTGACAGGACCGGGACCGGTCAGGAACATGTAGCTCGTATTCTCGACCATGAGCGTAAAGTCCGTCAGAGCAGGGCTGTAGACAGCACCACCGGCACAGGGACCCATTATGGCACTAATCTGAGGAATGACACCACTTGCCATAATGTTACGCTGGAATATCTCGCTATAGCCTGCCAGGGCATTGATACCCTCCTGCAGACGGGCACCTCCCGAATCATTCAGGCCAATCACAGGCGCACCCACCTTCATGGCAATATCCATCACCTTGCAGATCTTGCTCGCCAGCATTTCGCTCAACGAACCAGCGCTTACGGTAAAGTCCTGTGCGAAAACATACACCAGACGACCGTCTATAGTACCGCTACCGGTAACTACACCGTCACCCAGATAATGCTTCTTCTCCATACCGAAATTGGTACAACGATGCTGGACAAACATGTCCATTTCCTCAAAACTGCCCTCGTCCAGCAACATGGCAATACGCTCGCGGGCAGTATACTTGCCCTTCTCATGCTGCTTGGCAATGGCCTTATCGCCACCGCCCTGACGCGCTTTGGCACGGAGTTCAATCAACTCCTGAATCTTTTCAGCTTGTGTGCTCATTTTTGTTAGTTTGATTTATATATTTATTTTAACACATTACAGTGGGCAAAGTTACAATTTCTGGTTGTAAAACACAACACTGGCGCAACATTTTCAAAGAATTAGACCACGCGCGTACATTTTCTTGCACTATACACTAAATTTCTCAGCAATTTTCTATAATTTTACGCGACATTTCATGTAATACATGCCCCAGAAAGCACCTACCGAATTAGGTCAGAAACCCATTGGCAAACTATTAATCAGCTATGCCCTGCCCGCCATCATTGCGATGACAGCCAGTTCCCTATACAACCTCGTTGACCGATTCTTCATCGGACAAGGCGTGGGCGTACTGGCAATCCAAGGTCTCACGACCACATTTCCATTTATGAACCTCAGCATAGCCGTAGGCGCCATGATAGGCGTCGGAGCCAGTACGCTCATAAGCGTCCGCCTGGGACAGAAGAAATACGATATCGCCAACCACGTGCTGGGAAACACCGTTACGCTGAACATCATTCTCGGTCTCACCTTCACCCTGGCATGCTGGTTTTTCATGGACCCCATGCTATACCTGTTCGGAGCCAGCCAGGAAGACATATCATATGCCCGTGACTACATGGAGATTATTCTCCTGGGCAATGTTATAAGCCACAGCTACTTCGGCCTCAACGCAGTCCTGCGTGCCGCAGGACACCCACGCATAGCCATGAGATGCACACTGCTCACCGTTGTCCTGAACACCATTATGGACCCCCTGTTCATCTGGACGTTCAACCTGGGCATTCGCGGAGCTGCAATTGCCACAATACTATCACAAGCAATTTCACTTGCAGTCGAACTGTCCCTCTTCAGTAGGAAGGACCATGCATTACACTTTCAGCGCGGAACCTTTGCACTTGACGCCACCATTGTCCGTCAGACCCTGACCATAGGTCTATCCCCCTTTCTGATGAACATCTGCGCATGCCTTGTCGTCGGACTCATCAACAACCAGATGTCCAGATACGGAGGCGGACTTGCCAAAGGTGCATATGGTATTGTAAACGGAATCGTCTTCCTCTTCCTCATGATAGTCATGGGACTAAACCAGGGAATGCAGCCTATAGTAGGATACAATTGGGGGGCACGTCAGAACGAGCGCGTATGGAAAACCCTTAAATACACCATATTTGCCGCATCACTCATAACATCAGCAGGATGCTTCATCGGAGTCTTCTGCCCAGAGCCCATCGTCGGACTGTTTGTCAACAAAGCCGAACCGGAATCTGCCCAATTCATCGAGATAGGCAGCAAGGGATTCCGCATCTGCGTAAGCGTATTCCCCATAGTAGGCTGCCAGATGGTAATCAGCAACTTCTTCCAAAGCATAGGTCACGCAGGCAAGAGCATCTTCCTCAGTGTTAGCCGCCAGTTACTATTCCTAATCCCATTCCTTGTCATAATGCCCCTGTTCTATGCCGAACGCGGTGTATGGATGAGCATCCCGATGTCCGATATCGTATCTTTCTGCTTCGCATTAGGTATGCTCTGGTGGGAAATCGACCATATCAAAGGCACGGCCAATAGCGAAATACCCAAGACCAACATAAAGAAATTCCTGAATATCCAATTCCGCAAATCCGAGCAGAATGCTGTATCTCAAACACTCACTAACGACGTACACTGAAGCACAGCTGCAACGAGACTTGCAACGCCTCCCGCAATGGCGCAGGGAGAAGGCACTTCGCTACAGGCATTTCAGCGGGCAAGCCCAATGCACACTGTCCTACATACTGCTTATGGAAGCACTTGATAAGGAATACAATATTACCGGATTGCCCACCTTTGTAGAAAACGAGCACGGCAAACCCTCATTACAAGAATACCCAGATATACATTTCAACCTGTCCCATTGCCACAGCATTGTTGCATGCGCCGTCGACAATGCACCTGTCGGAATAGACGCAGAGGACCTGGGGAGATACAGCGAATGCGTAGCCAGATACTGCATGAACGATGACGAAATGTCACAGATAGGCACATCCGACATAATATTCACACGCCTTTGGACACAAAAGGAAGCCGTATTCAAACTGCAAGGCACAGGAATACGCGACAACATAAAAGACATACTCCTGCCCCAGAATCTGACCAACATCAAGATCATGACAGAAGAACACCTCGAGGAAGGATACATATTATCAATAGCAAGATACACACAATGAAACTGATTTCGTGGAATGTAAACGGTCTCAGGGCCGTCGTAGGAAAAGATTTTGCAAAAACCTTCAACACACTGGACGCAGACATCTTCTGCCTACAGGAAACCAAGTTGCAGGCAGGTCAGATAGACCTGCAGTTCCCCGGCTATCAGAGTTACTGGAACTATGCCGAAAAGAAAGGCTACAGCGGCACAGCCGTCTTTACCCGTCACACGCCGTTAAACATAACATACGGCATGGGAATCGAGGAGCACGACAAGGAAGGAAGGCTTATCACCCTTGAAATGGAAGATTTCTACCTTGTCTGCTGCTACACGCCCAACAGCCAGAGTTCCGACGAAAAAGGCCAACTGCCCAAGAGGCTTCCATACCGTATGGAGTGGGAAGACGCCCTGCGCCAGTACCTGATAAACCTGGACAGCACGAAACCAGTAATCTACTGCGGTGACCTGAATGTCGCACACGAGGAGATCGACCTCAAGAATCCCAAGACCAACCACCTGAACGCAGGCTTCACCGATGCCGAGCGCGAGAAGATGACCCGATTGCTGGACAGCGGCTTCACAGACACATTCCGCCATTTCTATCCAGACGCAAAGGACCAGTACTCGTGGTGGAGCTACCGCATGGGTGCCCGCGGCAAGAACATAGGCTGGCGTATAGACTACTTCATCGTCAGTAACCGGCTGATACCCCAAATCCAGTCAGCATCAATACACCAGGAGATAATGGGCAGCGACCACTGCCCGGTCGAAATAGTAATGTAAGATTTCCAGCAGACACATATATAACAAAAAAAGAGAGGGCATCACCCACGATGCCCTCTCATTTTCTATATACAAACCTACATCACTTTATCATAACCTTCTTACCGTTCACTATGTACAGGCCAGGAGCAGTAATACTCTGCAACCTGCGTCCCTGCAAGTCATAGAAGCCACGATTCTCAACATCCGTTCCGTCTGCCTTCACATCACCAATACCAGTAATCACCTCAACCGGAGACTTCTTCATCTGGAACTTCTGTATTGTAAAGATGTTACGTCCCGACATACTGCCCACCAATACACCGAATGAAATCTGCTTCGTCTCGTCCACCAGGAACTGCATCGAGCACGTACTGCTACCGTCACCCGTCAGGCTATTGTAGCCAAGAGCCTCGTTCAGTTTGTCCGCATCCGGAAGCCCCAGGTCACCCTCAGAAGCAACCAGATAACTGTCACCTGCAGCACCATGCTGTCCAAAGGTTACCGTCAGCGTGTAGAAGCCAGGATCCAGAGTAGCCACCTGGTATGCCTTGTGGTTAGTAAGGTCAGCGAATTCATCCCAGCCGGTAGTACAAGTAAAGTCACTGTTCTTGTTGACATCCACATGAACACCCGTCGTTATACCATCCTTGACCGTAGTATTCTCCAGCGTCCAGCCCGTAATCTTGTAGAAACGGTTTGCAACAGTATTGTTGACAATCTCATTACTACGTGCAAACGCGCGCTTATTGTTAGATACCTTCTTCGTAGTAACATCCTCCGATACCGGCTTTGTGAAATCCAGAGTGAACACACCCATGCTCAAGCCCCACGCATCACCCTCGGGACCAAAGTTGTAGCGTGTCAGATTGTTACCCAGGCCCGTACGGTCAGGAATTACAGAGCCGCTGCTCTGGTTGAAGTCATAGTATGCCAGCAGTTTTGCAGTCTCCGTTACCAGAGTTTCAGCATCGTCGAGGTGACGGTTTATATATTTCTGCATATTTGTAGCAGTCAGAGACGAGCCCCAGAAACGAAGTTCGTCAATAGCACCCACAAACGGCTTGCCTGACTTGTTGCCGCCATCCTCGCTCAACGTACCGATTGAGAACGTCGAACACTCAGGCATGCCCGCATACGTACCCGTCTGCATAGTACCATACATCACAGCATCGCGATAGAAGCTTACCGTACCCGTTGTCGTATGCCTTACACAATAGTTATGCCACTCACCCGGAATTATATAGCCAGCACTCGACTGAGCCAAAGTGCCGTTTGATTCCAGATACAGACAGCCATTCTCGTCAGCATATATCTCCCATACGCCTTCCTTGCCCATTGCCAGACAATAATTCTGCAGTTTGTTGATATTTGCCCAGAAATCCACCGTATATGCAACCTTAGTTCCAACAGCAATCGGCTGCCTCTGGAAATCCGCACGCGCCGTCTTGTAGCCATCGCCAAACAGCAAGCCATTCTTACTGTCATCATTTGCAACGACAAAGACATTCTCCTTGGTCGTACTATTATGACCCACATCGTTAGCAGCATTCAGCGTAATACTGTAGCGACCACTCTCCTCAGGCGTGTAGCTATATTCAGCACCCGCACCCTTGATAACAGTCGTACCCGAGTTGTTGGCCAGAATCCATTCAAACTCAGTAGGCTCATACTTGCTGGTACTGGTCATAGTGATACTCTCACCCTTCTTCAGTATCGAGTTATCCACCTCGAAATCAGCAACAGGAGCCACCCTGCGGACAGTGATATCCACGCTCGAGCTCGCCTTGCGTCCATCAGGAGCAGTCACCGTCAGCGTAGCCGTGTTCACACCCGCAGTCTTGTACGTAGCCGCAGCACTGGTACTGTTGACATCCTCGACCTCAGCACCCTCGAAATGCCACTTGTACGAACAACCCGGCTGATCGCTGTTCGGAATAAAGCTTACACGGTCACCAGCATTCACAAGGGTTGACGTAACCCTGAACGTAGCATCCACCGGCTCCTCGTTCCTGACAACCGTAACCTGTATAGTATTCGTCTTCTCAAGCCCCGCATAGTTCACACCATTCACAGTCACGTCAAACGTACCCTCGCTGGTGAACGTAACATTAGGCTCACGTGTTTCCAGATTCTCGATACCCAGTTCAGGAATTGTCCACGAAATACTCTTCACATTATAACTGCGCGTAGCGCTGAGCGTTACAGGCAAGTTGGCATATACAGTACCAGGATTATTAACCTTCAGCGTTGTCGTCGTCGTCGTAGGAAGCTTCAGCACCAAACTGTTATCAATTTCCTCGACAAAGTTGTTGTCCAGCAGTCTTGCATGGTGACCACCAACACAGTCGCGCAGATATGTATTACCATCCTCGCCCTGGAAAGTATCACCCTTGTAATACGCCAGCAACTCAGCAGGCAACATATCACCGGTATATTCCACCTTCCCCGAATTGCCACCCTTCAGCTCCGTTGCCGTACGGGTAGTACTCCATATACGAATCTCGTCATATGTGGCAAACTGACCATTACCGCCATTAGTAAACACATACTCACCAAATCCGCCAATACCAGAGAAATTGCTCGATGTCAACGAACCCACAGACGTACCGTTCCTGAACAAGGTCAGCTTATTACCATTGACCACAATCGCCATATGCTGCCACGCCAAGGTCATTGCCGAAGAACTCGTAATACGGTCGCTGCCCGTATTCCATCCACAATAATACTTGCCGTTCGCATCACAATGCTGATGCCACGTACCCCAGCCAGGACCAGCCATACAGTCATAGTTCGAGAATTTCGTAGGCTTAATCAAGAACTCGATGGTACACTTGGCATAGCTCGAAGCAAACACATCCGGGATACTGAAACCACCACCGCTGAACGTAATAACCTTGTTATCCGCACCTTGCGACTCGACAGGCGTCGAAATGCTCACCTTTGCCGACTCCGTACCATCCTCATAAACAGCAGTCACACTGTACAGGGCATCACCCGTTGACTGGTCATAATCATAGTAACGCTCAGTCGTCTCGGCAATCTTATACTGGTCATAATAGATATTATACCTGACAACCGAATGGCTACTCAAGTCAGGAGCCGACCAACTCAGACGGCCGTTCTTGATAGACAGCGAATTAGGAGCATAGTACCCAGCACCATGCACGATGACGCTGATAATAGTCTGCTGACCTGCATTCTGCACCTCGATATCAGGATTCACACCAAAATCAAACGGAGTCTCAATACCCTCCGTATCATGCTCATAGTCCATCAGGCTTGCAGCCAGAATCTTGCCTGCACCTTCAGCCCACGACTTGGTATTGATGATAAAGAAATACTTCAGCGGCTTGTTACGGTCATAACCCGCAGTCAGGTCAGTCAGGTCATAGCCAAACTCCATAGCTTCGGGATGCAAGAGACCATCACTCCACTTACCCAGCATCGGAACCTCGGGTGCAGGTTTCGTATTACCATTGTTACCGTCACCGGCATACAGGAAATGATGCATGTCAATAGTCCTGTCAGGCTTCGAAGCCGTCAGGTTATCACTTATGCCACACTGTAGCTTCAGCTCACTGCGACGGTCGTACTGCATTTTCAGCTTAATCGTACGCAACGGACGGTAGTTCTTGCGCACCTTGTACAACTCGCCCGTCCAATAGCCGCCCCAGCTGCCCCCATACTTCGAACCCGTAGGACCTGCATTTGCATACGGACAATAGATGAAACCGCCATTACACCAGTCACCCCACGAGTTTACGATAATCCAGGCACCTACCTCGTCCTTGTCCACCTCACCGGCAATACCGTTACCGTCCAGGTCAAACTCGATACGGTCATCCCAACCGACCATTGTCAGGGCATGGTCGACACTCGTTCCCCAGGCATGGACATAGTACATGTTCACCACGCCTGCAGCAGCATTGTTCGTCGTACTGGGAATCCTCTTCCAGTTACCGCCGCTGGCTACACCAAGGCCAATCAGACCGCCACTGTGGAAATCCTCGTCTCCTGCATGGTTGTACAGCCATGCCTTTGCAGCCAGGCGACCTTCCTCGGTACCCAGATGATAAGGGATGTGCGTAGGCTTCTGCATACGGTTGAAGAAACCCTCGTACCATTTGTCATAGCCCTGCATCCAACCAAAGTCCGGGTCCTGGGTATCTGCATTACTTCCGTAGATGCTGCTCGTAGTGATACCGCCATAGGTCTTGGCACTTGGCACACCCACATACTGCACAAACGCATCCTTGCCGCTGTTACCATAGGTCAGCAGCCAAACAAAGTGTGAAGGATAGCGGTTGTACAGGTCCGATGCATCGGCATCACGGAACGAGTTCATCTCGTGAGTGAACATATAGCTGATTCGGCTTGCGGAACCGCACGAGCCGCCGCTCTGGTTGAATACTGCTGGGAAATGCTTGAAATCAGCATTATCCCAATGATCCGGAAACTCACTGGCAGCAGCCCTGCGCATAGCCTTTGCACGGTCACTGTTTCCTGCCATCTGCTTGTACTTGAGCAGGCTTGGCTCCGGTTCCCACGCCTCCTGCGGGTCAACATAGTCAGGATAGGCATTACGATTTACAGGCACCCTGTCAGCCTTACCCGATTCACCGTTACTCTGAGCACTGACGCCAAATGTCGTCAAGAATGCCACCAGTAAGAGAAATAATGATTTTTTCATGACTGAATATTTAGTTTTAGTGATTTTCCCGCATCAAAATTAACAAAAAAGAGCGAAAAGTCGTAACTTTGCGCACAAAATATTCCTAAATGGAACCAAAACACATACATATTAGGGACTACAACTACCATCTGCCCGACGACAGGATTGCAAAATATCCGCTGCCGCAACGTGACAGCAGCAAACTGCTGATATACCGCCACGGCAACATTACCCAGGACGTTTTCCGCAACATTCCCGACCACCTTCCCAAGGGAGCCCTCATGGTGTTCAACAATACGAAAGTCATCCGCGCAAGACTCCATTTCCATAAGGAAACCGCCACGGATACCTGTCAGCCGGGTGCACTTATCGAGATATTCCTCTTGGAGCCAGCCCTGCCTGCCGAGTATCAGGAGAACTTTTCCTGCCGCGGCAAATGCCAGTGGTACTGCCTGGTAGGCAACAGCAAGAAATGGAAGCAGGGACTGCTGAACCGCACCCTGAGCATAGACGGGAAGGACACCATACTCTCGGCAGAACGCATAGGTACAAACGGAACCAGCCAGGTCATACAGTTCACCTGGAATGGCGACCATATTTGGAGCGAAATAATCGAAGCATGCGGAGAATTGCCCATTCCACCGTACCTAAACCGCAAAACCGAAGCAAGCGACCTGCAGACATACCAGACCGTCTACAGCAAGATAAAAGGTAGCGTTGCAGCCCCAACCGCAGGCCTGCACTTCACCCCTCAGGTACTCGCTGCACTGGATGCACATGACATAGAACGCGAGGAGGTCACCCTGCACGTAGGAGCAGGAACCTTCAAGCCCGTGAAATCCGAGGAGATAGGCGACCACGACATGCACACCGAGCATATTGCCGTGCAGCGCGAATCCGTCCGCAAGCTCCTTGCCCATGATGCCAGAGCAATCGCCGTAGGCACAACCAGCGTCCGTACGCTGGAAAGCCTCTATTACATGGGAGTCACCGCCAGACAGCTCATGCTCTCGGGCAAGGCAACAGGCGATGCCGGGGAACTGCACGTTCCCCAATGGATGCCATATAGCGACGGGACACCTGCAATACCAGCGACAGAAGCTCTTACGTCACTGCTCGGATATATGGACCGGTTCGACCTTGACGTGCTGCAATCCAGCACCAGGATTATCATAGCCCCCGGATACGACTACAAGATCGTGCAGATGATGGTTACCAATTTCCATCAGCCGCAAAGCACACTGCTGCTGCTGGTATCAGCATTCATCAACCAGCCCGGCAGGGACTACAGCGGCGACTGGCACACAATATACGATTATGCACTCGCCCACGACTTCCGCTTCCTCAGTTACGGAGACTCATCGCTGCTGATACCGTAGCCTTCGGACCAGAATATAAATAACAGTTCGGATGAAGAAACAACTCAACATAGTTTTCCTGATTGCAGGCAGCGAGCCCCTGGGCTCTGCCGGCATGCAGGCAGACATCAAGGCAATTACCGCCTGCGGCGGCTATGCCGCATGTGCACTCACAGCCATTGTCGACGAGGACACCCGCCACGTCAAGAGCATAACCCACCTGCCCGTTGACCTGATAGTCTCACAAACCGAGTCCTTCCTGGGCGATGTAGGTGCCCAGTGCGTAAAGACAGGAGTTCTCCCGTCCAAGGCAATCATCCAGGGCGTAGCCGGCAAACTGAAGGAATATCCCGATGTAATCAAGGTCATAGACCCCGTAATCGTAAACAGCGTAGGCGAGAAGCTGGTCGACGACGAGGCAATTGCAGCATATCGCGAGCTCCTATTTCCACTGGCGACACTCATCACCCCCAACTACCGCGAGGCCGCTGTCCTGCTGGGACATCCCGTACAGGATGTGGAGAAAGACCTGCGCACACTGGCACAAAGCGGATGCTCGGTAATAGTAAAGTCCATCGAGCGCGACGGCATGCTGTGCGACTACCTTTATAACCGCGGGACCGACCGTGTCACGGAGTTCCGCAAGGAAAAGATCAAGACAAACAACGTAAACGGAACAGGTGATTCCTTCGCCTCCGCCATTGCGACATACCTTGCCAAGGGCTACAGCCTGGACAAGGCAGTAGCCAAGGGCGAGGAATTCATCCAGCGCGCCATTTCACTCGGTGCCGAATACGTTTTCGGTCACGATTTCGGACCCGTACACCCCTGTTTCATGGAGGACAAGGAAATGCACGACCGTATATATGACTGACACAAATACAACCTTTTTGCCCTCAACAATGGCTATATCCGATATTTTTTTATAACTTCGTGCAGTAATTCGATATAATAATATGAAAAAGAACCTTGAGACCATCTGCATCCACGGCGGATGGAAAGCCAAGAAAGGCGAGCCCCAGCAGCTCCCCATCTACCAGAGCACCACGTTCCGTTATGAGACAAGCGACCAGATGGCACGCCTGTTTGACCTGAAGGACAACGGATATTTCTATACACGTCTTGCAAACCCTACCAACGATGCCGTTGCACAGAAGATAGCCGCCCTTGAAGGCGGTGTAGGCTGCGTGCTGACATCCAGCGGACAGGCGGCCAATTTCTATGCCATCTTCAATATCTGTGAGGCAGGCGGCCACATCATCACGTCCAACAACATATACGGAGGCACGTTCAACCTGTTCGGTGTTACGCTCAAGAAACTCGGCATCGAGTGCACCTTCGTCGACCCCGAGTGGGATGACAAGAAGATAGAGGCATGCTTCCGCCAGAATACCAAGGCCTTCTTCGGAGAGACAATCTCCAACCCCGGAGGCAAGATATTCGACATCCAGCGCTTTGCCGACATGGCTCACAGGCACGGTGTACCCCTGATTGTCGACAATACATTCGCCACACCCGTCAACTGCCGCCCATTCGAGTGGGGAGCCGACATCGTCACCCACTCCACCACCAAGTACATGGACGGACATGCAACACAGGTTGGCGGTGCAGTCGTGGACAGCGGCAACTTTGACTGGGATGCTCACAAGGACAAGTTCCACGGGCTCACCACGCCCGACGACAGCTACCACGGGCTCACCTATACCCAGTCATTCGGCAAGATGGCATTCACCACAAAGCTGGTCGTACAGCTGATGCGCGACCTGGGCTCCATACCGGCACCGCAGAACTCGTTCCTGCTTAACCTGGGACTCGAGACACTCGCACTGCGCATGCGCCAGCACTGCGCAAATGCACAGAAGGTAGCCGAATGGCTTGCCGGGAACCCCAAGGTCGGATGGGTCAACTACGCAGGACTGCCCGACAATCCACAGTACGAACTGGCCAGGAAATACCTGCCCGACGGGATATGCGGCGTAATAGCCTTCGGTCTTAAAGGCAGCCGCGAGGAGGCAATACGCTTCATGGACAACCTTGACTTCATCTCAATCGTAACACACGTTGCCGATGCACGCACCTGCGTCCTGCACCCCGCAAGCCACACACACCGCCAGCTTACCGACCAGCAGCTGCGCGAGGCAGGCATCTCGCCCGACCTCGTACGCCTGTCCGTAGGCATCGAGAATGTCGACGATATCATTGCCGACCTCGAGCAGGCAATGGCCAAAATGTAGGTATCATTGGGCAAATACAATAAATTTCACTATATTTGCAGCATGAGAAAGATACTCTTCGCACTTACCCTGGCATTTGCCGCAATAGCCTCACAGGCCCAGACATACACCCCGTCTGCCGGGAATCTGAAGGCACGCGAGGAATTCAGCGGCGACAAGCTGGGCATATTCCTGCACTGGGGAATATACAGCACATTTGCCCAGGGCGAATGGTATCTGCAGAACTACGTACCCGACCGCAACGAATACGCCAAGGCAGCGGACGCATTCTATCCCCACCGCTTCGATGCCCGTGAATGGGTACGCGCTATCAAGGCAGCCGGAGCAAGGTACATCTGCTTCACCAGCAGGCACCACGACGGCTTCAGCATGTGGAATACACGGCAGAGCGACTACAACATCGTCAAAGCTACCCCGTTCCAGCGGGATATCATCAAGGAACTGGCAGATGCCTGCCACGAGGAAGGCATACGCCTGCACCTCTACTACAGCCACATCGACTGGATGCGCGACGACTACCCCATGGGGCGCACAGGCCGTCACTGCGGCAAGGACACCGCATCCACAGGCGACTGGCCACACTACTACCGCTTCATGAACAGCCAGCTTACCGAACTGCTCACCAACTATGGCAAGATAGGCGCAATTTGGTTCGACGGCTGGTGGGATCACGACAGCGACCCCACGCCCTTTGACTGGCAGCTGCCGGAGCAGTACGCACTGATACACAAGCTCCAGCCCCAATGCCTGGTAGGCAACAACCACCACATGAAACCCTTCGAGGGCGAGGACTTCCAGATATTCGAGCGCGACCTGCCAGGCGAGAACACCGCAGGTTTCGTGGACAAGGCCGCACAGGTCAGCCGCCTGCCCCTGGAAACCTGCCAGACCATGAACGGTATGTGGGGATACAAGGTCGTTGACCAGAACTACAAGTCAACCGCCCAGATCATACGCCTGCTTACAGAAACTGCAGGCAAAGGCGCCAACCTGCTCCTCAACATAGGTCCCCAGCCCAACGGCCAGCTTCCGGCAACAGCATTGAACCGCCTGAAGGAACTTGGCGAATGGATGGACACCTACGGCGTTACACTCTACAACACAACGGCAGGTCCTGTCCTACCCTGCGAATGGGGCGCTACCACACAGAAGGGCACGACCGTCTACGTCCATGTCACCAAGGGCGGTACAAGGACAGTAACAATACCGCTCGACAAGAAGCCCAGGAGCGTAAGCAACTTCATAGGCGGCGGGAGGCTCCGGTACACATTCGACAGGAAGAACGGCCTCAGCATAACACTGCCCGACACACTTGAAACCCCTGACCACGTGTTAGTGATCAAGAAATAACATATACCGACAAAAATTAATACAATATACTATGGCATACATCAAGGCTATATCATATTATCTGCCCGAGAAGGTCCTCAGCAACGAGGAACTGCTCAAGGACTTCCCCGACTGGACAGGCGAGAAGGTACTCAGCAAGGTGGGTGTTGAATCACGCCATCTGGCAGGCGAGGACGAAACAGCAGGCGACATGGCAGAAAAGGCAGCGAGAAAACTGTTCGAAGAGCATCAGATTGACCCCAAGACCATAGACTTTGTTCTGCTTTGCACGCAGAGTCCGGATTATTTCCTGCCCTCTACATCATGCGTGTTGCAGCACAGGTTGGGCATCCCCACATCTGCCGGCGCCTTTGATTATAATCTGGGTTGCTCGGGATGCATCTATGGACTGGCCGTGGCCAAAGGCTTGATAGCAGGTGGCATTGCCCAAAATGTATTGCTACTGACCGCGGAAACCTATAACAAATACCTGCACCCCTTGGATGTAGGCAACCGTACAATATTCGGTGACGGAGCCGCCGCATGCCTCATTTCCACCGACGGCATTGCCGAGATAGGCGACTTCGTACTCGGTACCGACGGCAGCGGAGCAGAGAAGCTCATTGTCAAGAACGGTGCCTCGCGCCACATAGCACCTACAGGAGCCGAATTTACCGATGCAGACGGCCACGTACACCGCGACGACTACATCTACATGGACGGCTCGGGCATATACTACTTCACTGTGGACAATGTGCCGCCACTGGTCGAGAATGTACTAAAGAAGAACAACAGGACACTGGACGAAATCGACTACTTCGTCTTCCACCAGGCCAACAAGTATATGCTCAATACCCTGCGCCGCTCATGCGGCATACCCAAGGAGAAGTTCCATGCCGACCTCACTACCAAGGGCAACACCGTATCGTCAACAGTCATGATAGGCCTCAGGGAATGCCTCGACAACGGAATCATCCAACCCGGGATGGACGTCCTCGTAACAGGCTTCGGTGTCGGACTCAGCTGGGCAGGAACTGTGCTCAAGTTCTGATATAACGGACCCCTAAACAATATAAAAATGCACTGCGACAGTGCATTTTTTTATTGTTTTGTGCACTACTACAGTGCAATTTTACTATATTTGCAGTAAAAAAGCTACAAATATGGATATTGCACTTATTGAATTCATGGAAAGTCAGTTGAAGCAAACAACTTCAACATTCCACAGATATATGTACGACCAGGTAAGTTGGCAATCCCGAATGTTCGGACTCGTTGGTCCACGCGGTGTCGGAAAGTCAACAATGATCCTTCAGTATATCAAGAAAAACAGGGACAGCAGTAATATACTATATATTGCAGCTGACCATCTATATTTCTCAACCCATACTCTCGTTGACACTGTAGATGAGTTTGTCAAGGAAGGAGGTAACCAGATATTTATTGACGAAATCCATAAATATGAGAACTGGTCACGGGAACTTAAAATAATCTATGACACCTATCATAACCTGAAGGTAGGATTTACCGGCTCCTCCATACTTGATATCTACAAAGGATTCTCTGATCTGAGCAGACGTGCACCGATATTCACAATGCAAGGACTCTCATTCAGGGAATATCTGGCATTGTTCCATGAAATATACACCCCAGTATATACATTGGACGAAATCCTGCAACATAAAGCCGCACTTGAAGCAGTCAGTCATCCGCTGCCACTCTTCAGGGACTATCTTCAGAAAGGATATTACCCGTTCGCCAACGAGGGATACTATGAAATGCGCCTACGTCAGATTATAAACCAGACGATGGAGGTTGACAGGCAGGAAACTGAAGAAACTGCTTGCCGTCATAGCCCAGAGCGTTCCGTTCAAGCCGGTGATGGAGTCACTGGGTGCAGTAATAGGTGTGAGCCGTAACGTTCTGCCAGACTATTTCCTATATATGGAGCAGGCTGGTATGATAGGACAGCTACGCAATGATACAGGTGGAATACGAGGTCTGGGCAAGGTCGAAAAGGTATATCTCGACAACACAAACCTGGCATACATTCTTGGACACGAAAGTACGGATATTGGCAATATACGCGAAACCTTCTTCTATAACCAGATGCGCGTAACAACAGATGTAATCAGTTCACGTATTAGCGATTTTGAGATAGACGGCAAAACCTTTGAGGTCGGAGGCAAAAAGAAAAAACAGATACAGATACAGGATGCAGACCAAGGCTACGTTGTAAAGGATGATATCGAAACAGGTTACGGCAACATCATCCCCCTCTGGCACTTCGGCCTGACCTATTGATACAAATAACAATCCCCTGCTTGCAAGGTCGCAAACAGGGGATTGATAATGTTGTGGAATACTTTTACTAATTCTGCACCATCTTGCGTCCGTTGACTATGTAAACGCCCTTTGGCAGCTGACGCAGGTCACGAGGTGTAGCATCGCGGCTGACAAGTATGCCGTCCAATGTATAGACTGTCATACGCCTGCTGTTACCATACAAATTGTCGATGCCGGTAACTGTCTCGGCACTTACTTCTAATGGCTCCAGACGACTGCCATAGAAACCTCCTGATTGGTAGCATCGGTGAAATAGACATAATCGGGCATATCCTCGGTATCTTCGATGTCATTCACCAGGAGAATGAGGTGCTCCAGCAGCAATGACTGAATGTCTACTTTCATCCCGTAGGTAAAAGTGCGTGCCGAATGACGATGACGCAGTGCCCTGCGTCGAGCACGGTCGATGATGCGTAGCATCGCTGACCCGAAGACGAGCGGTGCGAGTACTACGTATCATGCGGTTAGCGGTTATGGGGTTAGGGGTTGACTTCGTCGACCCTCTTAATACTCCCGAAGCTCTGGGACCGTCCCGCAGGGGCAACATCGGTCAAGAGCTTCATGGTCGTCTTGGCGAGCGTTA
>OMQX01000029.1 GCA_900313335.1 uncultured Prevotellaceae bacterium | reverse complement strand
CGGATGTAATTGTAGGTACTCCTGGCAGGGTGCTTGATCATATCGGCAAGGGTAACTTTGCAACGGAGGGTATCGGGATGCTTGTTATTGACGAGTTTGACAAGTCGCTGGAGCTGGGCTTCCAGAAGCAGATGCAGGATATTCTGTCCCTGCTGCCTGATGTGCGTCGCCGTGTACTGCTGAGTGCTACGGATAATCCCAATATTCCTGATTTCGTGGGTATAGACAATGTCCACAAGCTGGATTTCACAGGGGGTCATGACTACGAGGGACGTATAAGGCAGTGGGTTGTAAGGAGTCCGCAGAAGGACAAGCTGCGTACTTTGTCGGACCTGCTGTGCTGTCATGGTCAGGAGACGAGCATGGTGTTCCTTGGATTCAGGGATGCCGTGGGGCGTGTGGCTGACTATCTGGGCGGCATGGGGTTTACGGTGAGTGCCTTTCACGGGGGTATGGAGCAGAAGGATCGCGAGAGGGCTTTGTTCAGGTTCGAGTGCGGTGCTGCAAACATTCTGGTATGCACGGACCTGGCCGGCAGGGGATTGGATATTGCGGGCGTTGACAACATAGTGCACTACCATCTGCCAGTGAACAGGGAGACATTGGTACACCGTAACGGCCGTACGGCGCGATGGGACAGGGATGGTAATTCGTTCCTGATTGTAGGTCCCGGGGAATCTGTCCCCGATTTTGCCGGTGATGAATGGGAGGAGGCTGTCCTGCCCGGGCGCATAGCGGTTCCCGCCAAGTCGCGCTGGGAGGTACTGTATATCGGTCGCGGCAAGAAGGACAAGGTGAACAAGGTGGACGTAGTGGGCTTCCTGAGCAAGATCGGCGGTCTGGAGCGTGAGCAGCTGGGCATGGTTAAGGTGTTCCCGTCGTGGAGCTTTGCAGCTGTCGAGCGCAGGGCTGTGCGCGATGTGCTGAACAAGGTGAGGGGGCAGAAGATAAAGGGACAGAAGACGATAATAGAACCAATAAAATAATTATATATGGCTACAGTGGATGACAAGAAGGTTATCTTCTCGATGGTGGGCGTAAGCAAGACGATTACGCAGAACCAGAAGCAGGTATTGAAGAATATATACCTGAGTTTCTTCTATGGTGCCAAGATAGGCATCATAGGTCTGAACGGTGCGGGTAAGTCTACGTTGATGAAGATTATCGCAGGGCTTGAGCAGCCTACGCAGGGCGATGTCGTATGGAGCCCGGGATATAGCGTGGGCTATCTGGAGCAGGACCCTCATCTGGACGATGACAAGACGGTGATAGAGGTCGTGCGCGAGGGTGCTCAGCATATCGTGGATGCTCTGGATGAATATAACAGAATCAACGAGAACCTGGCTTTGCCCGAATATTACGAGGATGCCGACAAGATGCAGAAGTGCTTTGACCGTCTGGCTGAGCTTCAGGATGTGATTGATGCCACGGATGCATGGAACCTGGACAGCCGTCTGGAGCGTGCTATGTCGGCCTTGCGCTGTCCGCCTGCTGACCAGAAGTGCGGTATACTGTCTGGTGGTGAGCGCCGCCGTGTGGCTCTTTGCCGCCTGCTGCTGCAGAAGCCTGACGTTCTGCTTCTGGACGAGCCTACGAACCATCTGGATGCGGAGAGCATCGACTGGCTGGAGCAGCATCTGCAGCAGTACGAGGGTACTGTCATCTGTGTAACGCATGACCGTTATTTCCTGGACGATGTTGCTGGTTGGATTCTGGAACTGGATCGCGGCGAGGGTATCCCATGGCAGGGTAACTACAGCAGCTGGCTGGAGCAGAAGACGAAGCGTATGGAGCAGGAGGAGAAGGTCGCAAGCAAGCGCCGCAAGACTCTGGAACGCGAGCTGGAATGGGTGCGCATGGCTCCAAAGGCCCGTCAGGCCAAGGGCAAGGCTCGTCTGAAGTCGTACGAGAGCATGCTGAACGAGGAGCAGAAGCAGCGTGAGGAGCGCCTGGAGATCTATATCCCGAACGGTCCTCGTCTGGGCAACAAGGTTATTGAGGCTAAGGGTGTATGCAAGTCGTATGGCGACAAGGTGCTGATTAAGGATCTGAACTTCATGCTGCCGCCTAACGGTATTGTGGGTGTCATTGGACCCAACGGTGCCGGCAAGACGACATTGTTCCGCATGATAATGGGCCTTGAGAAGCCTGATGCTGGTACGTTTGAGGTTGGCGAGACGGTAAAGATTGCGTATGTCGACCAGAGCCACAAGGACATAAAGGCTGATGAGAGTGTATTCCAGGTTGTGAGTCAGGGTACAGAGCTGATACGTATGGGCGGGCGTGATATAAATACACGTGCCTATCTGAGCCGTTTCAACTTTACCGGTGCTGACCAGGAGAAGAAATGCGGTGTGCTGAGCGGCGGTGAGCGTAACCGCCTGCATCTGGCAATTGCGCTGAAGGAGGAGGGCAATGTGCTGCTTCTGGACGAGCCAACGAATGATATCGATGTGAATACATTACGTGCATTGGAGGAGGGCCTGGAGGCATTTGCCGGCTGTGCTGTGGTTATCAGCCACGACCGCTGGTTCCTGGATCGTATATGTACGCATATACTGGCTTACGAGGGTGACGGCGAGGTTTACTGGTTCGAGGGCTCGTACAGCGACTATGAGCTGAACAAGTGCAAGCGCCTGGGAATCGAGGAGCCCAAGCGTATACGTTACAGAAAGCTGGAGGAATAGGTCTTATTGGACGATAAGGCTGATGGAGATCATCAGCGCGAAAAGAAATATGGAAAGGGCAGTCGTGGCGAGTACGCCGTTGAGTGCCTTTCCTTTTTTTATGCGTATCATACGTGCCACGCACTGGAAATGCAGGGGCAGGAACGCGAGTACGGGCAGCATGTGCCTGTTGAGTGTCACGTCGAACATATCACCGTGCAGGGTTATGTTGACGGTAACAAGGTATGTGGATATGATGCCGATCAGGAAATAGAGCCACAGGGCTGCCTTGGGGCCTATGATGGTGACGAGTGTTATCTTGCCGTGCTTGGCATCGGTATATCGGTCACGGAAGTTGTTTACAATCAGCAGGCAGTCGGCAACAAGTCCCTGTGCGAGTGCCAGCATCCATATCTGCATGGTGAGTTGTCCCGTCTGTATGTAGTATGTGCAGGATACGGGTATGAGCCCGAAGAACATGACGACAAGTATGTCGCCCATTGCTATGCGCGAGAAGAGGGTGGTGTAGAGGAAGGTGAACAGGATGCATGCCGCGCCTATCAGGATACAGTACATATCCGTGAATAGGAGCAGCGGCAGTCCCGTGACTGCCGACAATAGGGTGGTAACGAGGATTCCCCTGCGCATTGCGGGGAGTGTTATCCAGCCTTGTGAGCAGGCGCGTTCGGGACCCAGGCGGTCCTCGTGGTCAACGCCCTTGAGGCAGTCGTAGTAGTCGTTGATGAAATTTGCGTCGATCTGCATGAAGATGGCAAACAGGGCGCATAGCAATGCCGGAACGGCGTTGATGGCGTGTGTGTCGTTCCATGTGGCGGCAAGGGCTATCATGACAGGTGCAAGGGCGCATGTCAGGGTCTTGGGTCTTGCTGCCAGTATCCAGGATTGCAGGGCTGTGGGTTTGTCGTTCATGCCGTTGTGTTACGTTGACGCGCTATTTTATCTTGTCGTCGCTGAACTTGATTATCTCGCGTGCCTTGACACCTCCGATAGCTGCCTTTAACTTGGAATAGTATGTGCGGCGTATGCTCAGCTCCTTTTCGTCCTTGTTGAACTTGCTGGTCATGTATTCCTCGGCCTGAGCGGGGGTGAGCTTGCCTGCAAGGTCTGCAGAGTGGTACTTGTCCTTGACTGCCTCGTGGCGTTTCTTGTTGGCGCTGAGCTCTTCGAGGAAGGCCTCGAGGATTGGCATGACTTTCTTCTGCTGCTCGGATGTGAGCTTTGTCTGCTTCAGGATATATGCCTTGCGGGCTTCGCGCTTTGCTCCTGCCTGGATGGTTGTTTTGACGCAGAATGTGAACAGGAGTGCCATCAGTATAATCTTTTTCATAGCCTTAATGTTTTAACCTTTTAATATTTTAATCTTTTAATATTTTAATCTTTTAATGTTTTAACCTTATCTCTCCTTGCCCACAAAGATAGATGTTTTTCATATATGTTCCAATATTATTTAAGTTTCTTTGATACAAGTCGGTAATTTTAACTATCTTTGCAGGGCAAAAATTGATTGTTATGGCGAATACGAGGAAAAAGTCCAATACGAAGATTGTAGAGGTACCGCAGATGGATGCGCTGGGACACAAGCAACCGCAGAACCTGGAGATGGAGACTGCCGTGCTGGGTGCCCTGATGAATGAGCAGGATGCCTTTGGCGAGGTTGCGGAGATACTGAAGCCGGAGTGTTTCTACGATCATCGTAACCAGTTGGTGTATGATGCAATACGTGATCTGGCTGCGAAGCAACAGCCGGTTGATGTGATTACGGTTATCGATCAGCTGGAGAAGAAGGGTCAGCTGGAGGATGTCGGCGGAATGTCGTATGTGGCTCAGCTGAGTGATGCCGTAATAAGCAGTGCACATGTGGAATATCATGCGCGTATCATACAGCAGAAGTTTATCGCCAGGCAGATGATTACCTTTGCTTCGCATCTGCTGCAGGATGCCTTTGATCCGGGAACGGATGTGGGTGAGCTGATGCAGAGTGCCGAGGGGCAGCTGTTTGAAATGAGCCAGACGAACCTGAAGAAGGACTATACACAGATAAACCCTGTAATCAAGGAGGCTTATGACCAGCTGCAGCGTGCGGCTGCCAGGGACGACGGATTGTCGGGATTGCCTTCGGGATTCGAGCAGCTGGACAAGATTACGAACGGCTGGCAGGCTTCGGACCTGATTATCATTGCTGCGCGTCCTGCCATGGGTAAGACGGCTTTCGTAATATCGATGATGAGGAAGATGGCTGTGGATCACAAGATTCCGTGTGCCATGTTTACGCTCGAGATGAGTAACGTGCAGCTGGTGAACCGTCTGATGGTGAATGTCTGCGAGATTACGGGTGACAAGATCCGTAGCGGACAGCTTGCTCCATACGAGTGGGCTCAGCTGGACAGCCGTATCACGCAGTTGTATGATGCTCCGATATTCCTGGATGATTCGTCGGGACTGAGTGTATTTGAGTTGCGTACGAAGGCAAGGAGGCTGGTTCGCGAGCATGGCGTGAAGATAATATTCATCGATTACCTGCAGCTTCTGAATGCGAGCGGTATGAACTGTAATTCGCGTCAGGAGGAGGTTGCTGTGATCTCGCGTTCGCTGAAGCAGTTGGCGAAGGAGCTGCAGATTCCGATTATTGCACTGAGCCAGCTGAACCGTGGTGTCGAGACGCGTGGTAAGGGCGAGGGCGACGAGAGCAAGCGTCCTGTATTGAGTGACTTGCGTGAATCGGGTGCCATAGAGCAGGATGCTGACATGGTGTGCATGATTCACCGTCCGGAGTATTACAAGCTGTATCAGGACAGCGACGGCCGTGACTGGCGTGGCAAGGCTATAATCATCATCGCGAAGCACCGTAATGGTAGCGTAGGTGATATTACGCTGGAGTTCCGTAACGAGTATGCGCGTTTTGCCGATCCGAGCGAGACGCAGTATATTCCTGCTCCTAACGATCAGGGTGGTACTATTGTGTCGCAGGCATTGAGCCCAGAGGAGCTGAACAGCATAAGCATAATGGATAAGGGTGCTTTTGAGCCTGCGAATGGTGTTGCTCCATTCTGATAATTGTGAAATAGGGGTTTTTGTTTCTC
The DNA here is from genome assembly GCA_900313335.1 of uncultured Prevotellaceae bacterium. Classification (GTDB taxonomy): domain Bacteria; phylum Bacteroidota; class Bacteroidia; order Bacteroidales; family Bacteroidaceae; genus Physcousia. Next base: position 7,418 of record OMQX01000029.1, on the reverse strand, counting down.
TTTTATACAAGGAGCGAGTATAATTTGATGTTATATTCGCTTTTTTGTGTTTTCTTTTGTATCTTTGCATCCAAATTGGATAAAATATTATAAGGTATGAATATTTCATATAAATGGCTTAAGGACTATGTTGATTTCGACCTGACTGCCGACGAGGTTGCATCGGCTCTGACGAGTATCGGCCTGGAGGTGGGCAGTGTTGAGGAGGTTCAGACAATCAAGGGTGGTCTTGAGGGCCTGTGGGTTGCCGAGGTTCTGACTTGTGACGTGCATCCCAATAGTGACCACATGCATATATGTAGTGTGAATGTGGGTCAGGGCGAGCCTTTGCAGATTGTCTGCGGTGCTCCGAATGTCGCAGCCGGCCAGAAGGTTATCGCAGCCGTAGTGGGTACCAAACTTTATGATGGTGACGAGGAATTCGTGATAAAGCGCAGCAAGTTGCGAGGCGTCGAGTCCATGGGTATGCTGTGTGCCGAGGATGAGATTGGCATAGGTACCAGTCATGACGGTATTATTGTATTGCCTGAGGATGCCGTAGTGGGTACTCCTGCAAAGGAATATTACAATCTGGAGAGTGACTATCTGATAGAGGTTGACATTACTCCTAACCGTGCTGATGCGTGCAGTCATTACGGTGTTGCCCGTGACCTGTATGCATGGCTGCTGCAGAACGGCTACAAGACAAGTCTGCACCGTCCGTCGTGTGACGGCTTCAGTATCGATAACGAGGATCTGGTGATTCCCGTAGAGGTGGAGACCGAGGAGGCTTGTCCGCGCTACTGTGCCGTGACGCTGACCGACTGTGAGGTGAAGGAGAGTCCGGATTGGCTGAAAGACAGGCTGAATATCATAGGTCTGAGGCCGATAAACAACATTGTAGATATCACTAACTATATAATGATGGCATATGGCCAGCCCCTGCATTGCTTTGATGCTGATATGATAGAGGGTGGCAAGGTTGTCGTGAAGACCATGCCCGAGGGTACTGCGTTTGTTACCCTGGACGGTGAGGAGCACAAGCTGAGTGACCGTGACCTGGCTATCTGCAATGCCAGGGAGCCTATGTGTATTGCCGGTGTATTTGGCGGAAAGGGTAGTGGTACGTACGAGAATACGAGGAACGTGCTGTTGGAGAGTGCTTACTTCAACCCGACGTGGATACGTAAGAGCAGCAGGCGTCATGCCTTGCAGACGGATGCTTCGTTCCGTTTCGAGCGCGGCATTGATCCGAATGGTCAGATATATGCCTTGAAGCAGGCTGCCATCATGGCGAAGGAACTGGCAGGTGCCAAGGTGAGCATGCAGATTGTGGATGTGAATCCACGGCCTGCAAAGCCGTTTGAGGTTGAGGTGAAGTATGCGTATGTTGATTCGCTGATTGGCAAGCATATTCCTGCCGGGACAGTGAAGAGTATAGTAACGTCGCTGGAGATGGTGATAGAGAGCGAGGATGCCGAGGGCCTGAAGCTGTCGGTTCCTGCATATCGCGTAGATGTCCAGCGTCCTTGTGATGTGGTCGAGGATATCCTGCGTATCTATGGCTACAACAATATCGAGATACCGACGACCCTGCATTCGTCGCTTTCCGTAAAGGGTGATGCAGACAGGAGTCACAAGTTGCAGAATATTGTTGCAGAGCAGCTGGTGGGCTGTGGTTTCCACGAGATATTGAACAACTCGCTGCAGAAGGGTGCCTATCTGGATGGTTTGACGAGCTATAAATCGGAGAACAGCGTCGTATTGATGAATGCTTTGTCTCAGGATTTGAATGCAATGCGTCAGACTTTGCTGTTCGGCGGCCTTGAGTGCATTGCACGTAATACGGCTTACCGTAATCCTGACCAGCGCCTGTTCGAGTTCGGTAACTGCTATTATTACAATGCAGACAGGAAATGTCCGGATATCATTCCGGGTGTGAGCAGCAGCCGTGACCCTGAGGTGATAAAGCATGTGCTGGATGCATATAGTGAGGACTATCACATGGGATTGTGGGTTACCGGTCGTCGTGTGAACGGCAACTGGGCTCATGCGAACGAGGATACTTCGTATGCCGAGCTGAAGGCTTATGTGATGAATATCCTGGAGCGTCTGGGCGTACCTATGGGTATGCTGGTGTTTGCCGAGGGTGCCGAGGATATCTTTGACAAGAGCCAGGAGATAAGGAACCGTGGCGGCAAGGTACTGGTCAAGATGGGTATCGTGAGCCGTGCCATCCTAAAGAAATTCGACATAGAGAATCCGGTTTACTTTGCTGATATCAATTGGAAATCTGTCCTGAAGGCTGTCAAGAACCAGAGTGTCAAGTATCATGACATCAGCAAGTTCCCTGCTGTAAGCCGTGATCTGGCATTACTCCTGGATGAAGGTGTCGAGTTTGCAAGGATTGAGGAGATTGCCTACAAGACGGAGAAGAAGCTGCTGAAGAGCGTATCGCTGTTTGACGTCTACGAGGGCAAGAACCTGCCTGCCGGCAAGAAGTCGTATGCTGTCAACTTTGTCCTGCAGGATGAAACGAAGACATTGAACGACAAGGCTATCGAGGCTGTGATGAATAACCTGATAAGGCAGCTGAAGGCTAACCTGAATGCAGAATTGAGGTAAGAAGGGAAAGTATTAATATAAAAAATATAGGAGATTAATCCAATGGGAAGAGCATTTGAATACCGCAAGGCTACTAAATTGAAGAGATGGGGTCACATGGCAAAGACTTTCACCCGTCTGGGAAAACAGATTGCAATTGCTGTAAAGGCCGGTGGTCCTGAGCCGGAGAATAATCCTTCGTTGCGTTCTGTAATTGCTGTGTGCAAGCGTGAGAACATGCCCAAGGACAATATTGAGCGTGCTATCAAGAATGCAATGGGCAAGGATACAAGTGATTATAAGACCGTTACCTACGAGGGATATGGTCCTCACGGAGTTGCTGTGTTTGTTGACACGCTGACTGATAATACAACCCGTACCGTAGCTGATGTCCGCAGCGTATTCAACAAGTTCAACGGTAACATGGGTACGACTGGTTCCCTGTCTTTCCTGTTTGACCACAAGTGTGTGTTCACTTTCAAGAAGAAGGCTGACATGGATATGGATGATTTCATCCTGGAGATGATTGACTACGGAATCGACGAGGACTATGACGAGGAGTACGACGAGGAAAAGGATGAAACCACAATCACCATATACGGCGAGCCTACGAGCTACAGCGAGATCCAGAAGGCTCTGGAGGCTCAGGGCTTTGAAGAGGTTGGCGGTGAATTTACCTATATCCCGAACGACCTGAAGGAGGTTACTGCTGAGCAGCGCGAGACTATTAACAAGATGGTTGAGCGTCTTGAGGAGTTTGATGACGTCCAGACGGTTTATACAAACATGAAGCCCGAGGAGTAAAAATCCGTACTGTAGGATTTGATGATTAGGATTCTGTTACCGGTCATTGCGATATTAACGCTTGTTGGTTGCGGGCATGAAAGTCTTGACGAGAAGATTGCGCGTGAAATGTCCGAGTACTCTTTGAGGCAATGTCCCCGCAGAATTGATCCGTACACTATTCTGGACAGTATTGTGTACCGGGGTGACAGAAAGGAGATGCGTCATTACTATACGGTACAGGATACCCTGGATAACGGGGATGTATATACTGATGAGCTATGCAATGAGTTCCGTAGTAAACTGCTTGCCAATATCCGCAACAGCGTGGGTATGAAAACGTATAAGGCACATGGTGTTACGTTTGCGTATCAGTATCGGTCGGGTAGGACGAAGAAGGTTTATCTGGATATTAAATTCACAAGTTCGGATTACAGGGAATAATCATTTTATCCTTAAAAATATCATAAAATGCGGTAAAATATGTTATATAGCATGATTTTGCCGCTTATTTATTTGGTCGTATCAGAAAAACTGATTAATTTTGCAATGCAAAACGCAAGATAGAGGTTTTTGCAAAGATTAGGTTTAGATTATTTATAAAGGTAAAAAATTATGTGTGAAAAGATTGGTTGCGTTGCAGGTGCAATTTGGGTTGCTCTGAACGAGAATGGTGCTATGTCATCAAAGGACCTGAAGAAGGTTGCAAAGATTAAGTCTGACAAGGAGCTCTACCTGGCTATGGGTTGGCTGTGCCGTGAGGACAAGCTGAACGTAGTTGAGGAGGGTAAGGAGATTACTCTTTCTTTGAAGTAATTCCACTTCCGAAACAGGTTATTTCCGAATAACCGTATTATACAGTAAACCCTGCAGAAATCTGCAGGGTTTACTTGTTGTATATATTAAAGGATAATCTAATCTTCCTCGGCACAGCGCATAATCAGGGTCGTCGCTCCTATGGTTATGATGTCTCCGTCCTGTAATGTGACGCGTTCGTTGTTGCCCAGTATGCTGTTCATGTAGAATGTGCCTGTTCCGCTGGGGCCGTCACGCAGGATGTACTGAAGCTTGCCGTTCTTGTCCTGTTTGACCTGTATTATGCAATGGAGTGTATCGATGCTGGGGTCTACGGTCTCTATAGGCTGGTTGATAGATGTTCCCTGAACGTAGCGCCCAATCCTGTTCTCGCCGAGCTGGAGGGACAGAATCTGCTTGAAGTGGAATACGTTTTCGACAACGACTATGCTGCCGTATTTCCTTGATGCTTCCTCTTCTTCTGCCTGGAGACGTATATGCTCGTTCTTCTGTGTCTCGCGTGTTGGAGAGGTGCCGAGCCTGATACCGAACTGCTTGGAGCACCCGGTACATTGGAACACCAAGGTCTGACCAGCCTGATATCTGGTCTCGTCAAAAGTTATGTAGGTGTTACATTTAGGGCAACGGACACGTTTCATAATGCCATTACCCAGATCTGTGCAAACAGAGGATCCTTGTCGCGGATTTCGTTAACCTTGGCATATGCCTTGGCCGAATCGTCGCCATATCCAGCAAGTACGACACGTACCATCTTGCCGCTTACAACTTTGACGGCGTTATCAAGTCCCATGTCTTTCAGCTTCAGGACGTATGCGTCTGCCATTTCACTGCTGATGGCACTTGCCATTACAACGCAGTAACCGCTTGGCGTGACCGTTTCGCTTTCCTTCACAGGGGACTGAATCTCAGCATCCTGCTTATGTGGAGCTGTTGCTTCCTCGGCAATAACAGGCTGTTTGCCATGTTGTGCCCTGATCTGTGCGATAACGGATTCGATATTGTTCCAGGAGAACAGGTGTGCAGCTTCCCTGGTATTTATGTTCTGCAGCTGCGGTACGAACAGGATGAATGCTATGAGCAGGATAGCTGCTGCCGATAGTACGCTCTGGACGGTAGAACGCTTGACACTGAAAGTAATACGTGGTGTATCAGCGTCGTTGTTGGTGCGCTCTGCTTCGGGAAGCTTGGCAAAAAGGAATGAGTCTAGTCCGTATAGGACGGGGGAATTGATGCCTGCATCACATACGTTGAACATGAAACCGGAACCGTGATGACTGAGTTCTCCGATGGAACCGATCTCGACAGAACCTTGTTCGATAATTGTCGAACGGATGTCTGCGGTGTAGTCCTCGATCCACTGTGCTGCAATATTGCGGCGAACGTGGTTCATCTGCATAATGCAGTCTTCGAGAAGGGTGTCTTCGGGGTTAATCCTGTTGTCGACAAAAACGCTTCTGTAAGGGGGCAGAAAGGTTTGTTCGCTATGTATATAGCGAGCACTCTTGTTATCGGTAACAAATGTGCATAACCCGGGCACCGAAACAGCGTCGTGTGTCGCCAGAAGATACTCTATATGTCTACTCAAGTCTTTCACCTTTGCAAAGATATGATAATTTTGCAAAAGTGACAAGTCCATCTGCAATATTTTTTGCCTTCTTGAGCAACATTTTATTTGTGCTTTACCTTCCGGTTTCAGGCTTTCTTTTGAGTATCAGTGCTTTGCGCAGAAGAATTGTCAAAATTCTTCTTTTTATGGCTTCGGCCATGTCCGCCGCCTTTGTACTTTCCCTTGTGTCCACGGGTGCCTTTTGTGGCATGGTTACCACGGGATGACTTGTGTCCGCGAAATTTGCCGTCATATTCCGGACCTGGACCTTCACTCTTGGGTATTGGGAGTTTATCTACGCTGTATCCGAGGAAATTCTCTATCTTCATGAAATCGTTCTGGTCCTTCTCGCTGACAAGGGTGATGGCATTACCTCCTGCTCCAGCCCTGGCAGTACGTCCTATGCGGTGTACGTAGTCCTCGGCATCATGGGGTACGTCGAAATTGATGACAAGAGTGATATCGTCAATATCGATACCGCGTGAAACGATGTCCGTTGCTATAAGTATATCGATCTTTGCTGCACGGAAAAGGTACATTACCTCGTCCCTTTCCTTCTGTTCGAGGTCGCTATGAATAGCCCTGCAGTTGAAACCTTTTCTTAAGAGTGTTAGGGATAACTCCTTGGTTTTCTGTTTGCTGCCGCTGAATATTATAACTCGCTCCGGTTTGCTGTTCCTGAAAATATCGTTCAGGATTCCTATTTTCTGGCTCTCGTAGCAGATGTATGCCATCTGGTGTATACGGTCGGCAGGTTTGCTGACGGCAAGCTTTATCTCGACGGGATTGTCAAGGAGATTGTGGGCGAGCTGGCGTATCTTGTCGGGCATGGTCGCGCTGAACATTATTGTCTGACGCTTTTTGGGAAGATACCTGGCAATCTGCAGTATGTCATCGCAGAATCCCATGTCCAGCATCCTGTCCGCCTCGTCCAATATGAAAAAGGATACGCGTGAAAGGTCTATGTTACCCAGGGACAGATGGCTGATAAGACGGCCGGGGGTTGCGATAATAACGTCTGCACCGTGCTGCATACCGCGTTTTTCCTGTTCGTAGCGTATGCCGTCGTTTCCTCCGTATACGGCAACGCTGCTGACATCGGGAAGATGATAGGCGAACCCCTGCATTGCCTGGTCTATCTGCTGGGCAAGTTCCCGCGTGGGGGACATGATTACGCAGTTGATTGCGTCCTTGGGGTAGTCGCCGTAGCTGAGTTCGCTGAGTATGGGTAGAAGATATGCGGCTGTCTTTCCTGTGCCTGTCTGTGCTATGCCCAGTACGTCGCGTCCTTCGAGAATCGGGGGAATGGCATGTTCCTGGATTGGTGTGCACTGCGTAAAGTTCATGTCGTCCAGGGCATCAAGTACGGGGTCGCTGAGATTTGTTTCGTAGAAATCCACAATTATATAAATATAAATAGGTAATTAGCGCGGAGCACGTTTGTACAGTGCTATTGCGATGGGTATATATATTATATTAGGTAACCAGGCAGCAAGCCATGGTGCCATGCCTGCCTGGGTGCTGAAGCTGGAGCATATTCCCTGTAGCAGGATGTATATGGCGCTGAGGGCAAGGCCGAGCCCCAGCGCAAAGCCCATGCCTCCCTTGCGCTTGCGGCTGGAGAGTGTTG